>JBKJRE010000339.1:0-8369 GCA_046594775.1 Rhizobiaceae bacterium
TCCGGGATCGCCGATCAGAATGTCGGTACCGCTTTTTGACAGCGCCGAGAACCACGGCACGAGCCGGTCGGCAAACGCCCTGTCGTAGAAAACGTCTCCCGCAAGGACCACCTGCCACGAACCCGGCTGGCCGATCATGTCCTGACGCAAAAAGTCGATCGAGACGCCATTCCTTTCGGCGTTCAGACCGACAGCAGCGGCACAGAACGGATCGATGTCGGCAGCAACGACGCGCCCCGCGCCTGCCTTTGCCGCAGCAAAGGCCACCAGCCCGGAGCCCGTGGCGAAATCCAGTACAGTCTTGCCCGCGACAGTTTCCGGATTGTCGATGACGTGACGCGCCAGACCCTGGCCGCCGGCCCAGGCAAACGCCCAGAATGGCGGAGGCAGACCGATTTCGGCCAGCTCTTCCTCTGTTCGGCGCCAGAGATCATGCGCCTCATCGGCAAGATGGAGCATGATTTCCGGCACATGCGGCGGCGCCATCAATGTCGTATTTTCGAGAATGAACCGGCGCGCATCCTTGGCCGCCACCCCAAGCGTCGTCAGGGCGCGGGGTCGAGTCCGCCCATGCGGCAGACTTCCTTCCATTCAGCAGGCGTCACCGGCTGAACCGACAGGCGAGAATTCACCACCAGCACCATCTTGGCCAGTTTTTCGTTGGATTTTATCTGGTCGAGGGTCGGAGGTTTCGGCACGCCGCGGACGGCGCGAATATCGACGCATTCCCAGCGCTCCTCATCTGTCGTGGAATCGTGATGCGCCAACGCACAGACCTCCACGATCCCGACGACATCAAGCCCTTCATTGGAGTGGTAATAGAAGCCCAGATCCCCGATTTCCATGGCGCGCATGTTGTTTCGCGCCTGATAGTTGCGCACACCGTCCCATTCAGTGCCGGTCTTCCCCTTCTTCTTGAGTTCGTCGAAGGAGAAGGTCGCGGGCTCCGACTTGAACAGCCAATAGTTCATTATCGTTGCTCCTTGCCGGCGTGGGTCAGCTATTGGCCGGATTGTTGAACGCCCATGTCCAGGGTCTGATTTCGACATTGTCGAAAAGCCCAGCCTTTGCATAGGGATCTGCGACGCTGATGGCGGCGGCGGCGCTGGCGTCTTCGGCCTCGACCACCACCAGACTTCCGTTAGGCTTTCCTTCGTCGTCCAGAAACGGACCGGCAAACTTGAGCGTGCCCGCCTCGTTCAGCTTGGTTAGAAAAGCCACGTGATCGGGGCGCGTATCCATTCGCATCTGAAGGCTTGCGGGCTTGTCCCTGCATATGAAGGCGAAAAGCATGGTCCAATCTCCTGGGCTGGCGGCGGCAACTATTCGTTTTCGGTTCGAAGCGGACGCGACATCAGGGCGGATACCGCCGCCTTGATGGTCAGCGCTCCATCCAGAATGCCCGCGACCGCGGCGATGATCGGGGCATCGATGCCACGGTCACGGGCGAGTTTTGCCGCGACGGACGCTGTTGCCACCCCCTCGGCCAGCGGCAACCCCGAGCGGCTCTCTCCGCGTCCGACAGCAAGGCCGTACGCGAAATTGCGGGACTGCGGCGAAGAGCAGGTGAGCAGCAAGTCGCCAAGACCTGAAAGCCCCATGAGCGTCTCTGGTTCGGCGCCAAATGCCTGGCCGATCCGACGCAATTCGACAAAGCCCCTGGTCACCATGGCGGCCTGCGCGCTGGCGCCCAAGCCCGCACCCGCCACGGCACCCGCGGCAAGCGCGAAGACGTTCTTGAGAGCACCGCCAATTTCCACGCCGACGAGGTCACCGGTCGAATAGCAGCGGAAACTCTCGGTGGAAAAGCGCAGCGCCAGAGCACTCGCGAGCGAGACATCGCGGGCTGCAACGACCACCGCCGTGGGCAACCCCTTTGCGACATCAGCGGCGAAACTCGGACCGGAAAGCGCACCGGCCGGATTTGCGGGCAAAAGCGATTCTGCGATCTTCGAGAGCAGCAGCCCGCTATCATGCTCAATACCCTTTGCGCACAGGATCAAAGGTACGCCGGGCTCGACTCTCTCCTGGATCGACTCAAGCGTCTTTCGCATAGCCTGCGCCGGCGTGACGGCCAGCACGCAATCGGCGCCTTCGAGCGCCACAGCAATATCGTTGGTGGCGACAATGTCTGAGGGCAACCGTACGCCAGGCAGATAACGCGGATTCTCGCCGCGCTGAAGGGCATCGACGAGCGCCTTGTCTCTCGCCCAGATTCGCACCGGATTTCCGGCGCGCTGCATCTGGATCGCGAGGGCGGTGCCCCATGCGCCACCGCCGAGAACGGCCACGCCGGAAGGCGCGCTCACGCCTTGGCTCCTCGCCGGCCGGAGCCGATAACGGACTCCGATACCTCATCGAGCGGCCACCGGGAACGCGGCGCAAAGCCTTCCGCATTTTCGCCGACAAGTCCGGCCCGCAGCCGTTCAATGCCGGCCCAGGCGATCATGGCGGCGTTGTCTGTACACAATTCGTGCGGCGGGGCCAGGAAGCGGAAGCCCCATCCCGAACATTGCGCTTCCAAGGTAGCCCTTAGCACCCGATTTGCCGCGACCCCGCCTGCAACGACAAGCGATGGTTCTGCGATATCGGGAAACTCCATCTTGAAACGGGCAAGACTGCGCGCCACGCGGTCGGCCAGAGCGTCGGAGACAGCCTCCTGAAAGGAAGCACAGACGTCGGCTACGTCCTTGGCGGAAAGCGGCGCCGCCGCGCCTGCTGCCTGCCGGACGGCGGTTTTGAGGCCAGAGAACGAAAAATCCGGCTGTGAAGAGCCTTTCATCGGCCTGGGAAAGGCGAAGCGCTTCGCATCGCCCTTCCTGGCCTCCTTCTCGACATTTGGCCCGCCGGGATAGGCCAATCCGAGCATTTTGGCGGTCTTGTCGAATGCTTCGCCCAAGGCATCGTCTATGGTCGTCGCCCATCGTTGATAGTCGCCAACGCCGCGGATCAGAACGATCTGGGTGTGGCCGCCGGAGACGAGGAGCAAAAGATACGGAAAGCTCAACCCATCTGTCAGCCGCGCCGTCAGGGCATGTCCCTCAAGATGGTTGATCGCCATCAGCGGCTTGTTCACGGCCAAGGCGATGGCCTTGGCCGTCATCAGTCCGACGATCAGCCCGCCCACCAGCCCGGGCCCGGCCGTTGCTGCAATCGCATCCAATTCCCGCAAAGCCAGGCCCGAATCGGCGAGCGCCGCCTCCACGACGCCATCAAGGGCCTCGACATGGGCACGTGCCGCGATTTCAGGCACGACACCGCCAAAGGCGGCATGTTCTTCGATCTGGCTGAGCACAATGTTCGACAAGATCTCCGGCGCGTGCCCGCGCCGCCATCCGACCACGCTGGCCGCAGTTTCGTCGCAACTGGTCTCGATACCGAGAACCCGGATCATATTGTCGCGCGATTCCATCGTAAACGAGCCATCGCTCCCTGAAGTTGCCTATATATGACCTCGACTGAAACGGATTTCCGCTTTTCAGGATCATGCAGTAGGAGATTGCGGTAAAAGTCCCGCTGGGCGGGGTTATCACGGACTAAGCCATGCAAACAACCACGTTGAAAATCGGTACGCGCGGAAGCCCCCTTGCGCTGGCGCAAGCTCGTGAAACACGGTCGCTGCTGATGGCAGCGCACGGACTGCCTGAGTCGGCGTTTTCCATCGAAGCTATCGCGACCAGTGGCGACCGAATTCAGGATCGCCCGCTGTCGGAAGTGGGCGGCAAGGGCCTGTTCACCAAGGAGATCGAGGAAGCGCTGCTCTCAGGGCGGATCGACCTGGCAGTGCATTCCTCCAAGGATATGCCGACGCTGCTTCCGGACGGACTGGAACTGTCGGCGTTCCTGGAACGTGAAGACCCGCGCGATGCATTTATCGGCAAGGCTGCGGCATCGATCGAGAGCTTGCCGAGGGGCGCGACAGTCGGCTCGTCTTCGCTACGCAGACAGGCCATTATTCTGCGTATGCGCCCGGATCTGAAAGTCGTGCAGTTTCGCGGCAATGTGCAGACCCGCCTGCGCAAACTCGACGAGGGCGTGGCCGACGGCACCATTCTTGCCCAAGCCGGTCTGAAGCGTCTGGGACTGCAGCATATCGTCACCGACCTGATGTCGGTCGACATGTTTCTGCCAGCCCCCGGACAGGGCGCGATCTGCATCGAGAACCGCGTTGGCGACGACGCTACACGCGACATGATCGCACTCATCCACCACGTCCCGACCGGCCAGGCGCTAGCCTGCGAACGCGCCTTTCTGGCCGCGCTCGAGGGCAGTTGCCGCGTGCCGCTTGCAGGTTATGCAAAGATCGACGGTGTCACACTCTCGTTTACCGGCATGGTGCTGTCGCCGGACGGTACGCAGATGCACGACGCCGCCGGCAATGGAAGTGCCCAAAATGCCGTTGAGATTGGCAGGACGGCTGCGGAGAAAGTGCGCAGCACGGCGGGCGCGCGGTTCTTTGATGACTGGACCTGACAGGCGCCTCCGCGTTCTCGTCACGCGAGCAGAGCCGGATGCATCAGCAACGGCGGGACGGCTTGTGGCCATGGGCCATGACCCCGTGATCTTGCCATTGTTCGAGACGCGGGCATTGGCTTCTGCCAACCTTGCAGTTCCCGGCAGCGCGAGGACCGTTGCCGTGACCAGCGCAAACGCGATCCGCCATGCTCCGCGCGAAATGATCGCCGCGCTCGCGCAGGCGGCATGTTTCTGTGTCGGGGGAAAGACCGCCAGAGCAGCTAGACAGGCCGGATTTGCCAATGTGATTGAAGCTGGAGGCCAAGCGGAAAGTCTTGCCGGCGAGATCATTTCATCCGCGGCGGCGCACCCGGTTGTCTATCTCTGCGGCCGGGTCAGGCGACCCGCCTTTGAAGACACTCTCCATGCGGCTGGATTTGTCGTTACCGCGATTGAAACATACGACACGGTCGCATTCAGTTTTCAGCGCCGCGATGGACACGAATTTTTGCGAGGTAAAGAGTTAGACGCGGCGCTCGTCTACTCTGTTCTCTCCGCCGGCGCTCTTTCGTCGATCGCAGATTCACAAGATGCATCGCATCTATTTGCAAATGCTACCTATTTTTGTATATCCGAGCGGGTTGCCGCTGTCTTGCGTGCACGAGGGCTGCAGAGGATAATCGCGGCGGCGGAACCTACCGAAGATTCTCTGCTTTCTCTTTTGGGGGATGCAAGCCTAACGCCGTCATAAGGCTGCCCCTTTTCTGAAAGCACCGGTATGGTAGGGATCGTCTCTTACACCATTCCCAAATGAAATCGTTACTTGCGGAGGCCGCTTATGGTCAAAACACCCAGGACCCGGCATTCCAAGGCGAAGCGAAGCCCGGTCACCATTGAGCTCGATCCCGGCGCAGTGTCTCGCGTGCCTGACCAGCCAGATGCTGGATCAGGTGGAATAGACCACGAACCCGAGGACATGCGCGAAACCACGACCGATGAGCCGGCGACAGACATGCCTTCGGCTGATCCCGCCGACGGGAGCATGGAGGTTTCACCGTCAGAAACCTCGACCGACGAAACCAGATCTCAAGAGACCGAAGGGTCGGATTCGGGAGCGAGGTCAGACTACGATTTTCGCGATTCAACGCATGAGGCTTCAGGAACCGGCAAGGAGGACGAGCCGGCGAAGCCGACCGCGCCAGTCGCTGAAAAGCCCGTGTCCCGCTCTCGAATGCCAGTCTTCGCCGCCGGCATCATCGGCGGTATTGTGGCGCTCGCCGGAGCAGGTCTCCTTCAGTTCGTTGGCGTTCTGGGTACACCCGCAGAATCCAACGGTCCGGCCCCGGCGCTCGGTCAGGTTGAAACCGATATTTCCGGTTTGAAGGCCGAACTAGCTGCCTTGCAGCAAAGCGCTGGCGGCGGCGATTCGGCGGCTGTGGAAGACGTGTCCAAGGCGCTCGATCAGGTAAGGTCGGATGTCGCCTCACTTCAAAAGTCGATTGCATCGGGAGGCGCGGGCGACAGCGCCGTGCTTGGGGCGCTTGGCGCGCGTATCGATGAGGTCGAGACCAGGATCGCGGGACTGGCAAACGAGCGTGGAGGCGTCGCCCCGGCGGAGATTGCCGCGATCAATGACAAGATCACCGCCGTGGAAGCTGTTTCCAAGGCCGCCGGTGAAGCGAATTCGACAGTCGGGTCCAAGCTCGGCGCCATTGAGCAGAGGCTTGACAGCCTGGCTGCGCAGGTCGAAGCGCAAGCCGGTCAACCAAAAATCGCGCTCGCAATCGCCTCGGCCGCGCTGAAATCGGCTGTCGAACGCGGTGCACCGTTCCAATCGGAAATCGAGACCTTTGCTGCGATCTCGCCAAAGTCGACGCAAGTCGCGGAACTGCGCAAATATGCCGAGGCCGGCGTTGCCGCGCGCCCGGAAATTCTGGCCGAGACAGACGCTGCGGCCAATGCAATGATCGCGGCTTCAGCCCCGCCCAACGGCAATGCCGGCTTTTTCGATCGACTGCTGACCAGCGCAGAGTCTCTGGTAACGGTGCGTCCGATCGGCGCCGTCGAGGGTGGCGGCGTTCCGGAAACCGTTGCCCGTATGGAGGTCGCTATCCAGGCAGGCGATTTGAAACAGGCGCTTGTGGAATACGATACCTTGCCAGAACCGGCTCGTGCGGCTGGCGCTGCCTTCGCAGACAAGGTTCGTGCCCGGCTGGAGGTAGAGCAGCTGGTTGATCAGTCCATCGCATCCGCGATGCAGGCCGAGTGATGGGAACGCCATGATACGGATCCTCATTTTCCTCATTTTCGTGCTCGCGCTTGCTTCGGGCTTCGCGTGGCTGGCTAACCGGCCGGGCGACATGCTCGTCACATTTGGCGGCTACCAGTACAGGGTGAGCCTGATGGTCGCGGCTGTAAGCGTCACGGCAATGGTCGCCGCCGTGATGATTGCGTGGTGGCTGGTCAAGTCCATCTGGAACAGTCCCTACACGATCGCCCGATATTTCCGGGTGCGTCAGCGTGACCGGGGCTATCAGGCACTTTCGACCGGGATGATTGCAGCAGGTGCAGGGGATGCAGCCCTGGCGCGCAAGATGAACAAGCAGGCGGCGAAACTCATCCGCTCCGACACGGAGCCGCTCATCAACCTGCTCGACGCGCAAGCCTCGCTCCTGGAAGGCGACCATGCTGCGGCGCGCGACAAGTTTGAGCGCATGCTTGACGATCCGGAAATGCGGCTGCTCGGTCTGCGGGGCCTCTATCTCGAGGCTGAACGATTGGGCAACCGCACGGCCGCGCAACATTATGCGGCGCGCGCCGCCGACGTCGCTCCGCAACTCGCCTGGGCTTCCGAATCCACGCTGGAAGAAAAGACGGCGCGCGGCGATTGGGATGGTGCGCTCAAGCTGATCGACGCCCAATCTGCAACGCGGCAGATCGAACGCAATGCCGCCATCAGGCGACGGGCCGTGTTGTTGACTGCAAAAGCCCTCGAGCTTATCGACAGTGACCCGGCAGCTGCCAAGGCAGCCGCTGTCGAGGCCAATCGTCTGCGCCCCGAGTTTGTGCCGGCCGCTGTGGCTGCCGCAAAGCTTCTGTTCAAGCAGGATGACATCAGGCGCGGCGCAAAGATCCTGGAAACCGCATGGAAGGCGGATCCGCACCCGGAGATTGCCGAACTCTATACCCACGCCCGGCATGGCGACGCGGTACACGACCGGCTGAAGCGGGCCAGAAAACTGCAATCGATCACGCAGAACAATGTGGAGTCCGCTCTTGCGGTTGCGCGCGCGGCGCTAGACGCGCATGAGTTCAAGGCAGCTCGCGAGGCGGCTGAAGCGGCCATTCGCATCCAGCCGCGCGAGGGGGCGTACCTGATTCTGGCCGACATCGAGGAACTGGAGACCGGCGACCAGGGTCGCGTTCGCCAGCTGTTGTCCAAGGCGGTGCGTGCGCCTCGCGATCCAGCTTGGGTCGCGGATGGCTACGTGTCGGAAAACTGGGCCCCGATATCGCCGGTAACCGGCAAGCTCGACGCGCTTGAGTGGCGTGTGCCGGTGGAGCGTATCGGACAGCTGATCGAGCAAGACGACGCAGAGCTGGAAAACATCCGGCCGTCGCTCGCGGCGCCGCAGGAGGTTGCGTCCGTGGAGAAGGCATCCGATCCCGCTGTGCTGGAAGAAGAGGCACGCCAGGTGGCGCCTCACCAGCGGCCCGAGGCAAAGCCGGATGTGTCGACCGCCACCGCAAGCGAAGTAGCCGCTGATGGTGCCGCATCAGCGGATATGGACGCAGGGATCGTCAACCTGCCGCATCCCGAAGCCGAGGAAACGCCGACTGCAGAGGACGCGGTTCGCCTGCCGGATGATCCCGGCGTCGACCCCAAGGACGGGCAGGAAAAGCCACAAAGTCTC
>JBKJRE010000494.1:0-3888 GCA_046594775.1 Rhizobiaceae bacterium
GTCAAATATATTCTTGAGCTGATTGGCGGCATCCCTATCCCGCGAGTTGGCTCCAAAACTCACCACAATCCTGGTATTCTTGCTTGTTGGGGCAAGTGCCAGGCTCTGGAGCTTCGCCGCGAGGTCGACATGGCGGGCCGGACTGGCCGACCCCACCGTGATTGCCCTGGGCCAACCAAGCCTCACAGCAGCATAGATAGCCGCCAAGCCCCCTCCACTTGTTCCGAACGAAACGGCGCGTCCAAAATTCGCTTTCTCGACAAAACGCCCGATGAACTCGACCAGAGCATCAAGAGTTTCGCCGGCGCCTTCCAAACCTTCGGAGAACATGGATCGCTTTGGATCGCAAAGAAGCAAAAGGTCAAAACGGTCAGCATCCAAGCAGTTCAGTATGCGATAGGTCGGGATCATCAAACGCATCTGGTTACCGGCGAAGCCTACTACCAGCGTCTTTCGCGAGTTGTCTGGAGAGTTAGTTGAATAGTGTATTATGGAGCTTGAGATCAGGTGGCGCTTCCACTGCGCACTGCGGTCCGCATTTCGAATTTCTTTGGCGACTTGTCGGCTCCAACGCTCATGCCTCAGCCGCAAGCCAAGAGAAGCGAACAGTCCGAGTTTGGGACGAACTGCGCGCCCTGGCCGGGCATGGCGGATCTCCGCAAGCAGACGGACCAGTTCGCCAGGTGTCCCATAGAGCGTCATGGCATCCTGCAACATTCTGAGTTCGTTCGCCGAACTGACCGTCTCCAGCCTTTGGCTCACCAGCCGGAAATCGTCCTCGACGCCAACACTGCCCGCCTTGACTCCGTAGAGGATGGAAGCAACGCCTGCGTTGGTTGAGTTCTCGGACGTTGCGGCGGCTGTCTCAGCGTTCAGCCGCAAACCGGCATGGGCGAGTGCTTTGGCCAGACCGGCAACAGTGGAGGCGCTTTCCATCGCTTCGTCCGGGATAACTCCAGTGAGCGATGCCTCCAGGGCCATCCAAATACGCACACTTGAAAGGGAGTCTCCCCCAAGTGCGGAAAAGTCATCGTGGACGCCAACGAAGTCGACGCTGAGTTCCTTCGACCAAAGACCGGCAATAAATGATTCAAGCTCGTTGCGCGGGGCAACATGCCCGACTTTCGATCGTGCGGTCTCCAGAATGCCGGCGAGCGCCAATCGGTCAATCTTGCCGACTGGATTGCGGGGAAGCCGCTCCAGCACAACAACCTGCCCAGGCACCTTGAAAGCCGACAACTGCGTCCCGAGGAATTTTCGCAGCGTCTCCGGTTCCACCGGCTGCTTGAGGACAACGGCGACGGCTACATCTTCGCCGAGCGTCTTGTGCTTGACTGCGAATGACGCCGCCTCGGCGACTGCCGGATGCACTAGCAGCGCATCGTCTATTTCCTGGGGGTTTACCTTCTCGCCGCCCCTGTTGATCATCTGCTTGATGCGACCTGTCAGGAACAAGTCGCCATCGGCATCAATGAAGCCCACGTCCCCTGTTAGAAACCAACCGTCGCGAAAGGCGGCTCGGTTGGCTTGGTCATCGCCTTCGTAGCCCTTGAAGACGTTAGGGCCCCGGATTGCGACTTCTCCGTGTGTGGTATCGGCCGAGGAGTCACTTTTGAGAATCTTGATTTCGGTCCCGCATGAGCGGCCCACAGATCCCGGTTTGCGGATGGCTGGGGGCAAGGCTGTCGATGCAATCAAGGGACCGGCCTCGGTCATGCCGAAGGTCTGTATCACCGGTACCCCGAGAAGATCCTCGACCTCCTGCATGAGAGACGGCGGGAGCGCCGCGGCAACTGATCGGACGAGACGCAGCGTGTTCGGCTTACAGGAAATGGAATTGCGTGTGGCGTAGGTGACAAGCTCGTTCAAGGTCGTTGGCACCGCTTGAAACCAGGTTGGTTTATTGTCACGCAGAATCTCGAAAAAGGCTCGGGCGTCGAATCCCGCGGTCGAGACGATGCATCCACCGGAAAGCAGCGGAGCAAGGAGGAGATCAACGAGTCCTCCGATGTGGTACTGCTCCCACATCAAGAGGCAGCGATCATGCGTTCCCAAGTTTATCGACCGGCAGACCTCGCCGGCTGATGTACACACGTTCTCGTGCGTCAGGGGAACAAGCTTTGGCCTTCCAGTCGAGCCGGACGTCATGAGTACGAGAGCGATATCGTCGGGACTGGAAACGGGAACAACCGCTGATGACGGTTCAAAGCCGGCGATCTTGCCGCGCGCGTACAACCGCAACAGCGGAAGCCCCCTCTTTTCAGCGATTGATACGGCTGGGCCGTTTTCCTCTGATCGGACCAGAAGCGCATCGATTCCCGCACTCTGAAAGTACATGTCGAACTCTGAAGCCGTACTCGCAGGGTTGAACGGTGCAGCTTCCGCGACGAGGCTTACCCCCAAAAGCGCAATCGCCACATCCGACCCATTGGGCAGAACGATCCCGATGCGCGGCCGTCTGCGTTTGCTCGGTAGATTCGCCGCAATCAGGCTTGCACCGATACACGATGTCCGCTCGCGCAACTGAGCGTATGTGACGATCTCACCGGCCTCAGTTTCAATGGCCGGTAGCTCACCACCCGAATCGGCACTGCGCAGCAGCGTTCCTATGTCCTGGATGCTTTTCGGCACGACCCTACCTTGTTTGGATTCCTATTTTATTCAAGCTTCCTGCATATCCAGATCGGGGCAGCCAGACCATTGGCGTTCCGCGCCTGGTCTGCGTAAAAGTCCGATTGCAACTGGTCGAGTGTGGCCTTGACCGCCACCAATATCCTTGTGCCGGATCAAGACCGAAACTCTCGGCGCTTTGCATCATGCGGGCCCATGGTGAGCAAAAACCGCGATTCCCGCATCAAGAAGCCTTTATTTGGGGGACCCTTTCTGGTTCGCCAATGTGGAAAATCGAGCGAAAGGTTTCATTGCGCTCAGAAATGTCATCATAACTGCCGATATCGATGACCTGGCCTTTGTCAAGAACGATGATGCGGTCAAAGGTTTTGATGGTGGAAAGTCGATGTGCGATGCATATCACCGTTCTGTCGGGATTGCTTTCCTGGGCTGCCGACATCACGACACGCTCGCTTTCGCCGTCCAATGCCGAGGTAGCCTCATCGTAAATAAGGACCGGCGCATCCTTTATGAGGGCTCGAGCTATCGAGACGCGCTGCCTCTGGCCACCCGACAGAAGCGAGCCGTTCGGGCCGACAGGAGTGTCCAGCCCCAGCGGCAGGTGTTTGCTGAAAGCCGTGACGTGGGCGTCATCTGCAGCTTTCCGTATTCTCGACTCGTCGGCTTGCCGATTGCCGTCCCTAATGTTGTCGCGAATGGTTCCGCCGAACAGGAAAACATCCTGAGCGATAAGTGAAATTCCGTTGCGAAGAGATTCGTAGGGCAACTCCGCGATGTCCTGACCGTCGATGACGATCGCGCCGCTGGCAGGCGAAAGAAAACCAAGGATCAGGTTGATTGCCGTGGTCTTTCCTGATCCGGACCGACCGACAAGCGCGACCCGTTCGCCACTCTTTATCTGAAAGGACACATTATTGAGCGCCCGCTCATCGGAACCGTAGCTAAAGGATACGTTGTTGAAATCGATATTGCCGTTGCGCAGCGTGATATCCTTAGACGAAGACTGCGCCCCGCTGTCCCCGGTGCGATCAAGCAGCTGATATAGCCTTTCTACAGCCACGAACTGCCTCTGCAGATCGACATTGATGCTGGCAATTCTCTTGGCGGGCTCATAGGCAAACATGAACGCAGTGATGAATGCCATGTATTCACCGGGCGTCCGTTCATTGCCCAACGTCTGCCAACTGGCATAGAGAATGAAAAGACCGATAACGAGGCCGCCCAGCGTCTCCATTATGGGGCTGGTCAGGGCCGTAA
>JBKJRE010000254.1:0-6834 GCA_046594775.1 Rhizobiaceae bacterium
CGCATGGTTGTTGTAGCCGCAGGCGACATCAAGCACGATGCGTTCGTTCGCGAGGTCGAAAATCGACTTGGTTTGTTTCGCGAAAAGGCCGAAAGCACCGTCCCCACCTACGCGCAATATGTCGGCGGCGACTTCCGCGAGCACCGGGACCTTATGGATGCCCAGATAATCCTGGGCTTTGAAGGCCGCGCCTATCATGTGCGGGACTTCTACGCCTCGCAGGTGCTGTCGATGATCCTGGGGGGCGGCATGTCGTCAAGGCTGTTCCAGGAAGTTCGCGAAAAGCGCGGTCTCTGCTATTCCGTCTACGCGTTTCACTGGGGTTTCTCCGATACCGGCATCTTCGGCGTGCATTCGGCGACCGGACAAAGCGATATTGCCAAGCTGATTCCGGTGATCGTCAGCGAGTTGCAGAACGCGGGCGACGGAATATCACAGGTCGAACTCGATCGCGCCCGGGCGCAATATCGGGCCGGGTTGATCATGTCGGCCGAGAGTTGCGCCAGCCGCGCTTCCCAGATCGCGCGTCAACTCCTTCTGTTCGGCCGGCCGATCGCCAAGGATGAACTCATGGAGCGACTGTCCGCGCTCACAGTTCAGCGCCTTACCGATCTGTCCGGGCGTCTTTTTTCGACAACCCCAACCATCGCAGCGGTCGGTCCGGTGGGGACGCTCGCACCCTACGAAGCCATCCGCGACGTGCTTCCCTCTGCTGAGACAAGCCTGCGCAAACGTGCAGTCTGACAGGGGACGCGGCAGATGTTCGCGTTTTCGATTTTCCGCCGCAATGGACCTCTGCTTCAAGGTGATCGGGTGTTCCTGCGTATGCCCGTCTCCCGGGACTACCCGGAATGGGCGGCGTTGCGCGGTGAGAGCCGTTCCTTCCTGGAACCCTGGGAGCCAAGGTGGGCGGCAGACGAGCTGGGACGCGAGGCGTGGCGTCAGCGGCTGCGGCGGTATCGCAAGGACTTCGCGCAGGGGGACGCTGTATCATTCTTCATCTTCGACACGCCGACAGAAAAGTTTCTGGGCGGAATAACGCTCGGAAACATTCGCCGCGGCGTGGCCCAGTCGGGGCACATCGGCTACTGGCTCGGCCAGCGCCATGCCGGCAAGGGACTGATGGTCGACGCGCTTAATCTGCTTTGCCGCCATGCATTTGAGACGATGCTGTTGCACAGGGTCGAAGCTGCCTGTATTCCCGGCAACACGAGGTCTATGCGTGTGCTTGAAAAAGCCGGATTTGCGCGCGAAGGGCTGTTGCGATCTTACTTGAAGATCAACGGAATCTGGCAGGACCATCACCTGTACGGACTGGTTTCCGGAGATAGGCGAAGCGCCATGGCAGAGGGCTGATATTGGCGAACAAGTTCCTCCAGACAAATCTGCTTGCCATTGTGCTTGCCGCTTTCGCGTTTCTTTTCGTGATCCCGCCTGCACAGGCTATCGAGCCTATCAAGATTTCCCGAGACAATGTGGCGCTCGATCTGTCGGGGGCCGTGCAAATCTACCAAAACCAAGGCGAGAATTTCCAGATTTCGACTGCGCCGGGTCCGGACGGAATCGTGCGTCGCATCGAAGTCGAGGCCAATGATGAGCGCTCGACGGGTGACTGGGCGGTTTTCGCGCTGGCAAACACAACCGACCAGCAGCTTGACCGGCTAATCGTGGCCCCGCATTTTCGCCTGGTGAACTCCGGGATATTCTGGCCGGATCTGGGCTCGAGCCGCGTTGCGGCCATCACACCGAGCGAAGGTTTTGCGCTGGATCGCCAGGCGAGCCCCGACGCGGACGTCTTCCTGGTGACGCTCAACCCCGGGACGGTGGTCACTTTCATCGCCGAACTGGCTTCGCCGCATTTGCCGCAGGTCTATTTGTGGGACCCCGAGCCTTACAAGGACTCGGTCAACTCCTATACGCTCTACCGTGGCATCGTGATCGGCATCGCCGGACTGCTGGCTCTGTTCCTGACAATTCTGTTCGTCGTCAAAGGAACCTCGATGTTCCCGGCGACTGCAGCACTTTCTTGGGCAGTCCTGGCCTATATCAGCGTCGACTTCGGGTTTCTGAACAAGATCATCGAGATTTCTCCCGGCAACGAACAGATCTGGCGTGCCGGCACGGAGGTCGGGCTTGCCGCGACATTCGTGGTGTTCCTGTTCGCCTATCTAAATCTGAACCGATGGCACGGGCATTTCAGCTACGGCGTTTTCGTCTGGATTTGCGGGCTGTTGCTGATTGCCGGCGTGGCGATCATCGATCCTGCGGTCGCCGCCGGCATCGCGCGCATTTCCTTCGCGGCCACGGCGCTGGCGGGAATCGGACTAATCGTCTTTCTCGGCATTCGCGGCTACGACCGCGCCATCATGCTGATCCCGAGCTGGGTCATGGTGCTGCTCTGGCTTACCGGCTCGTGGATGGCCATTACCGGCATGATCGACAACGACGTCGTCCAGCCGGCGCTCGGCGGCGGGCTCATTCTGATCATTCTTCTGATCGGCTTCACCGTCATGCAGCATGCATTTGCCGGCGGCGCCCTGCATCAAGGCCTGTTCAGCGACATGGAGCGGCAGGCGCTTGCCGTGGCCGGTTCCGGCGACATCGTGTTCGACTGGGACGTGCTTCGCGACCGTGTGGTGACAAAGCCCGATGTCAGCCTGCAATTGGGGCTAGCGCCCAACAGTCTGGGCGGACCGGCGCGCACGTGGCTGCCGGCGCTGCACGCTGATGATCGCGACACGTTCCGCACCACGCTCGACGTCGTGCTCGAACATCGGCGCGGCCGCGTCAGCCAGAGCTTTCGACTTCGAGGCGCGGACGGCCACTATCACTGGTTCGCACTGCGCGCCCGGCCTGTCGTCGGGTCCGACGGCGAAGTGATCCGCTGCGTTGGCACACTCGTCGACGTCACGGAACAGAAGAAGGCGGAAGAGCGCCTGCTGCACGATGCCGTGCATGACAATCTTACCGGCCTGCCGAACCGCGAACTGTTCATGACGCGGCTCGAAGCCATCATTTCGGTTGCCAAGTCCGAAGACAAGATCCAGCCGACCGTGTTCGTCATCGATGTCGACCGCTTCAAGCAGGTCAATGACGGGCTGGGTATTTCGGCCGGCGATACGATCCTCTTGACCATTGCGCGACGCCTGCACCGGCTCCTCAAACCCAAGGATTCGCTGTCCAGATTCGCCGGAGACCAGTTTGCGCTGATGTTGCTCTCCGAGCAGGATCCTGCCCGCATTGCGGGTGTTGCAGACGCCATCAAGCAGGCAATCAAGGCGCCGATCAATTTCGCCAAGCGTGAGATCGTCCTGACGGCCTCGATCGGCCTGATCACCTGGACGAATGCGCAGAACCAGGCCGAGGACATGGTCAAGGATGCGGAACTCGCCATGCATCAGGCCAAACGGTTCGGCGGCGACAGGATCGAACCGTTCCGCCCGGCTTTCCGCTCAGTCGGCACTGATCGTCTGCAGCTTGAGTCGGATCTGCGCCGAGCGGTTGAGCGCAAGGACTTTACGCTGGCATACCAGCCTATCGTAAGGCTCGAGGACGGCAGCGTTGCAGGTTTCGAGGCGCTGCTGCGCTGGGAGCATCCGCGTCGCGGGTCGATTCCGCCTTCCGATTTCATTCCGGTAGCCGAAAGCTGCGGCCTCATCGTACAGCTTGGGCTTTTCGCGATGCAGCGGGCCGCCGATGATCTGACCGCCTGGCAAAAACAAATCGGCGATGTTCCCCTGTCGGTGTCGGTGAACCTGTCGAGCCGTCAACTGATCCGGCGAGACCTCGTCAGCGATGTCCGCTCGGTGCTGGCGCGATCCAATCTCAAGCCGCGGTGCTTCCGTCTGGAGCTGACCGAATCGCTGGTCATGGACAATCCGGAACAGACCAACCATGTGCTGACCAAGCTCAAGCAACTGGGCATTGGCCTTTCGCTGGATGACTTCGGCACCGGCTACTCGTCGCTTTCCTATCTCACCAGGTTTCCCTTCGACACGATCAAGATCGACAAGAGCTTCCTCGACGATTCGACGCCGAAGCGGGCCGTGCTCCTAAAGTCCATGGTCAACATGGCGCATGAGCTTGGACTATCGGTGGTTGCCGAGGGCATATCGGACGAGAGCGACGCGCTCGAATTGCGGCAGATGGGCTGCGAGTATGTGCAGAGCTTCATGTTTGGCGCGCCTGTCGCCGGCGACGCCGTGCTGAGGATGCTGAAGGAGCAGTACCCGCTGGCTCAGGCGTGACCGGCCGTATGGCTCAAATGCGCAAGGTCAACGCCGATCGAGGCGAGGATGCGATCGTATTTGCGCTCAATGTCGGCATCAAACAGCAGATCGGTGCGCGCCGGGCAGGTAAGCCAGCCATTTTCCGCAATCTCGCTCTCCAGCTGGCCGGCGCCCCATCCCGCATAGCCTAGTGCCATGAGGGCCTGACGCGGTCCGCGCCCGGAAGAAATGGCGCGCAATATGTCGACGGTCGCGGTCAGGCAGATATCGGCCGATACCGGCAGCGAAGACTCAACCGTATAATCGCCGGAGTGAAGGACGAAGCCACGGCTGCGATCGACAGGGCCGCCATTGCGAACGACAAAGTCACGCGCTTCAGGCGCAAGCCGGATCGCCTCCTGTTCATCCAGGATCCCGAGTTGCACGAGCAGATCGGGAAACAGCATCCGCTGGGTCTGGTTGATAATCAGGCCCATGGCGCCTGCGTCGCTATGGGCGCAGATATAGATCACAGTGCGGGCAAACCGGTCATCCTTCATGCCGGGCATGGCAATCAGGAACTGGTCTTCGAGGAAGCCCCCTGTCTCATTGTTTCTTTGACGCAAGATGTCCATCCTGCGAAAATACCGCGTTTGTCGACCGCTTGAAAGAGACTGTGCGCAATGGATCGTCCCATAGTCACGCAAAAATGATGCTCCAGGCCTCCATGAGGCGTTGCGAAAATCCTCCAGGACCTTCAGATCATGCCCATGCTCAGGATCAAACGCTTCAGACTGGCATTGCTGTCGGCAGTTCTCGCCACAACTCCGGCGCTCGCCTCCTCGAGCGAATGGTTTGACAGCGATGGAGCGCGGCTGCGTCTCGTCACGGCAGGTAAGCCCGACCCCGAGGGTCGTCTTGCCGGGGCGCTCGAAATCGATCTGAAGCCGGGTTGGAAGACCTACTGGCGCGATCCGGGCGACGCCGGCGTGCCGCCGACGATAGATGTTTCGACAAGCACCAATATCGCCAGCGCGACGCCCGAATTTCCAGCGCCGCAGCGGCACGACGAAGGCGACTACAAATGGGCAGGCTACGACCGGCCGGTCGTGTTGCCAGTCACCTTCATGACGGCGCGGGCCGGAGAACCGGTCCTCATCAATGCGGACATCTTCCTCGGCGTCTGCGAGACCATCTGCATCCCCGTCAAGGCCACATTGTGGCTGGATCCGGCAAGCGACCCGGACAACTCCATGGATGCTGCCACCGTATCGGCAGCGCTGGCCGCCCTGCCGGAAGCTGAAGGGCCAGACTTCGGCGTCAGGGTGATCAGCCAGCCGGGGGACGAAACCCTCACACTGGAAGCCGCATTTCCCGGCGATCCAGCCTCGGCGGAACTTTTTGTTTCGGGCGAGGATGGCTATACGTTCACGACGCCGGTGAAGACCTTCGATGGGGACAGGACGCTGTTCACCACCGAAGTCAGCCTGCCCGCGAAGCGTGGTATCGGACCGGGGCTGCACTACACACTGGTTACCGAGGCCGGTGCGGTCAGCGGGCTGTTGCCCTACTTCTGATCCAACGCTATCCAGCCGGGCAGCACTGGAAAGCCGGCGCAGCCGACATATGTAAAACCCTGACCTTCTCACCCACCAAACAAGACCGAAAAAGGGATTTCGATGACCATCTCCGTTGGCGAAAAACTGCCCGAAGCGACTTTCAAGACCATGACCGATGACGGTGCGAAGGACATGACGGTCGCCGAGATTTTCGACGGCAAGAAGGTCGTTTTGTTCGGCCTTCCCGGCGCCTTCACGCCGACGTGCAGCAATAACCACCTGCCCGGCTACCTTGAAAACCGCGAAGCGATCCTGGCTCGAGGCGTCGACACGATCGCCGTTGTGGCCACCAACGATGTCCATGTCATGGGGGCCTGGGCGCGCTTCACCGGCGGCGAAGGCAAGATCCTCTATCTGGCTGACGGCAACGGCGACTTTGTGCGCACCGCCGGCCTTGAGGCCGATCTCAGCGGGGCCGGCATGGGCAGCCGTTCCAAGCGCTTCTCGATGGTCGTTGACGACGGCAAGGTGGCAGCCATAAACGTCGAGACCCAGCGAGGCGTCAACAATTCCGGCGCGGCGCATATTCTCGAACAACTCTGACACGCAGCGATTGCGCTCAGCCCCTGAGCGCGGCCGTCTTCGATGCGCTTCGCGCCGGCTTGAACGGCGCCATGCCCATGCGGGCCAGTTCGTCGGCGCGCTCGTTTTCCGCGTGGCCGGCGTGGCCTTTTACCCAATGCCACGTGACCTTGTGGCGCTTGTTGGCCTCGTCAAGCGCCTGCCAGAGTTCACTGTTCTTCACCGGCTTTTTATCGGCCGTCTTCCAGCCGTTGCGCTTCCAGCCATGAATCCATTTCGAGATGCCGTCCATCACATATTTGCTGTCGGTGTGAAGCAGCACCTCGCATGGCTCCTTCAACGCATTCAGCGCCGATATGGCGGCCAGCAGCTCCATGCGGTTGTTGGTCGTTTCCGCCTCGCCGCCGGATAGTTCCCTGGTCTTGCCGTTGAAGCGCAGGATGGCGCCCCAGCCGCCGGGGCCGGGATTTCCCGAACAGGCGCCG
>JBKJRE010000328.1:0-4175 GCA_046594775.1 Rhizobiaceae bacterium
CCGCTGCCGGCCACAATCGCAATTCTGTCGCCTGGCCGCAGGTACGGGTGGCCTGGACTGTCAACCGTCGCCATCATCGTCGCCGTCGTTCGAACGGCCAAGGCGGGGCACAAGATAGTGCCTCTTGTCCCGGTTGCTGAGGAAGTCGATAACCTCCATGGCCGCAACCGAACCGGAAAACTCCCTGGCCGCACGTGCCAGATTCTCGCTGACCGGCTGGCTGCGGTCGAAGATCATGCGGTACGCTCTTCTGGCATCGTATATTTCCTGACGCGGCAGCCCGGACCGCTTCATTCCGATGATGTTAAGCCCGCGCAGATAGCCTGGATCTCCATGCGCCATGCCGTAGGGTATGACATCGCCCACAACGATCGCGGCGCCGCCGACAAAGGCGTGATGCCCGATCCGGCAGAACTGGTGCACCGCGCTCAGACCGCCGAACATGACGAAGTCGCCCACCGTGACATGGCCGCCCAGTGTAACGAGGTTTGCCATTGTGACATTGTCGCCGAGCTCGCAGTCATGCGCGATGTGAACATAAGCGAGAAAATTCCCGTTCTTCCCAATGGTGGTTTTACCCCGGCTTGTGTCGGTGCCCCTGTGAATGGTCACGCTTTCGCGAATTGTGCAATTCGGGCCTATCGCCAGCGTCGTACGCCCGCCCTTGTGCTTGGTATTCTGCGGCGCCGCTCCCAGAACCGCCATCGGATAGACGATGCTGTCGGCGCCAAGCGTCGTGGCGCCCAGAATCGAAACATGGCTGATGAGTTCGGTCCGGTCGCCAACACTCCCCTCGGCGCTGACATGGCAGAACGGCCCGATCTTGACTCCGACGCCCAACTGGGCGCCGGGCTCGACAACGGCCATCGGATGGATCGAAGTATTCGGCTGCATGGAACGCCCTATTGTGCCGCATCAGCTGGCATGAGCATTGCCGATATCTGCGCTTCGGCTGCCTTGCCGCCGTCCACGAACGCTTCACAGGCAAATCGCCATATGCTGCCGCGATTCTTGACCTTCTTCACATGGATTTCCAAGCGATCTCCCGGAACCACGGGGCGACGGAATTTGGCGTTGTCGATGGTCATGAAATACACGAGCGATGGCTTGTCGCCCGCCATCTTTTGAATACAGATAGCACCTGCGGTCTGCGCCATTGCTTCCACTATCAGGACGCCCGGCATCACTGGCTGTCCGGGGAAGTGTCCTTGAAAATGCGGTTCGTTCATGGTGACGTTCTTGATGCCGATCGCCGATTCATCGCCATTAATCTCAATGATCTTGTCGACGAGAAGAAATGGGTATCGATGCGGGAGCAGCTTCATCAACCTGATGATGTCGATCGACTGAAGAACTGGTTCGGCCACGTCAGCCATGCGTGTCTCCCTTTCGCGTCTTCAGCAACGTCCTTACCGCCACTACCTGACGAAAGAAATCGCGCATGGGTACCGCCGGCGCCCCGGCCCAACGCTCACCGTCGGGAATATTGTCCATGACGCCCGATGCCGCGGCGAGCTGTACGCGCGAGCCGATATTGACGTGATCGGCAATGCCAACCCTTCCACCCAGCATCACCCCATCGCCGAGTGTGACGGAACCTGAAAGTCCGCAATGACCCGCTATCAAGCAGCCTCGCCCTATACGAACATTGTGTGCGACCTGCACAAGATTGTCGATTTTCGTGCCCTCGCCAATGACGGTATCGCCCAGAGCGCCGCGATCCACCGTGGTGTTGGCGCCGATCTCTACGTTGTCCTGAATGATAACGCGACCGATCTGAGGCATTCGTTCGGGACCTGAAATGCCACCGACGAACCCGAAACCATCCTGCCCTATCATCGCGCCGCCATGCACGACGACGCGGTTTCCGACCAGAGAATACTGAATGCAGGCCGACGGCCCGACATAGCAGTCGCGGCCGATCTGGCAGGAACGGCCGATGATGGCGTTCGGGGCGATAATGGTTCCCGATCCGATCGCCGCGTCCTGGCCGATGACGGCGCCAGGCTCGACCACGACGCCCTCTTCCAGTTGCGCAGTAGGATGGACATGCGCATGTGACGAAATACCGGTTTCGCCCGTAATGGCGTGAGGAGAAGCCGCCGCAGGAAACATCAGGCGGCCAATCGTGGCAAAGGCCGACTGCGGCTTGGCCGACACGAGAACGGCGACACCGGGCGGTATCGCGTCGGCCAGATCGGAATTGCAAAGCACCGCTGCGGCATTCGACATGCCGGCGAGCCCAGCGCTGCGCCTGCCCGTAAGATAAACCAGCTTGTCAGCGCCGCCCTCTGACGCAGACGCAATTCCTGCTATTTCGATTTGCCCATCAGCAGGATCCCTCAGCACCGAGCCTGTAAGATTCGCAACCTCGCTCACCGAATATCGGCGCGTCGGCACGAAAAACATCGGGTCTGTCATTCAGGCTCAATATCCAGAAGGATCGGTCGGTTTCGGACCGAAGCAACTTGCGCGATTCAACTAGAAGCGCGTCGACATGCCGAAGTTGAACTCCTGCACATCGTCGTTCTTTTCCTTTACGACCGGCACGGCATAATCGATGCGCAAAGGACCGAAGGGGGATGCCCAGATCAGGCCTGCGCCGACGGACGCTCTCCACTGCATGTTGTCGCCCGATATATCGACCCCCGATGCGTTGATGTCGCTGCCGTAAAGCGTGGCGGCGTCGGCAAAGACCGCCGCCCTGATCCCGAAGCTTTCCGGAATGACAGGCATCGGAAACTGGGCTTCCGCCGAGGCATTGAAGTAGGTCGTGCCGCCAAGATGGTCGTTGTCGCTGTTCAGATCGACCGGACCGATACCGCCATAGGCGAAACCGCGGATCATGCGATCATTGCTCTTGAACTGATCGAAGACACGCAACCCGTCAGAGCCGAAGCCGACGACATGTCCTCCTCCGGCGCTGAGCAGTCCGACCACGTCCAGCTCTTCGGACAATGTCTGGTAGTAGGTGCCGCGAGCAGTGAGCTTGAAATACTTTGCATCCCCACCAAGGCCGGCCAACTCTCCGACAACGTTCGCGAAAATTCCCGAATGCGGGCTCTTCATGTCGTCGATCGTGTTGTAGACCAGACCGGCTGAAACAGACGACTTGATCCAGGGGCTGAGCTCGACGCCCTGCAGAATAGCGGTCGAGATATCGCACGGATTCGAGCCCTCGCAATTGCTGGCCAGATTGTAATCCTCTTTCGAGAGATTATAGGCGAGCTGCGTTGACAGATTCTCCGTGATCGGCAGACCGAACCGGACCGTGGCTCCCGTCGTATCGCTGGAGTAATCGCTATAGTTGCGGGTGCGCCGGAAGACATCAAAACCCGCCGAAATGCGCCGCCCGAGGAAATACGGCTCCGTGAATGAGAACTGATAGTCGCGCGAATTCTTGCCGCCGCCGGCGGAAAGTTTGATATACTGCCCGCGCCCCAGGAAGTTGCGCTCCGTGATCGCCGCTTCGATCGAGGGACCGGCGCTATCGCCACCAGTCGAATAGCCGGCGCCCACAGAGAATTCGCCTGTCGACTTTTCGACGACATCCACGACCAGAACGACCTGATCTGGCTCCGAGCCCGGCGCCGTTGCAATATCCACGGTTTCAAAGAAACCGAGCGCTTCAAGCCGCCTTTTGGCTCGCTGGATGAGGACTTGGTTGAACGCGTCGCCTTCGCTGACGTCGAATTCGCGACGGATTACATAGTCGCGCGACCTGACATTGCCGCGAATCTCGATGCGCTCGACATACGTCTTGGCGCCCTGATCGATGGCATAGACCACCGAAATCGTGTGATTCTCGAAATCGCGGTCGCCACGCGGAGTGACTTGAGCGAACGCATAACCAAGACCGGCCAGATTTTCGGTCAGCGCAATGATCGTGTCTTCAACGTCCTTGGCGTTGTAAACGTCGCCAGACTTCGTCTGGACGAGCGGCATGAGCGATTCACCGCTGACATTTGCAAGCGTGCTGTCGACGCTGATATCGCTGAACCGGTAGCGCTGACCTTCTTCGACAGTGATCGTGACAGTGTACTCATTGGTGTTTTCGTCAAGCTCGCCGAAGGACGAAATCACCTGGAAATCGGCATAGCCGCGATTGAAATAGAAGCGACGAAGCGCTTCCTCGTCGGCGCGCAGCCGGCTTTCATCATAAATGTCGTCGCGCA
>JBKJRE010000475.1:0-12249 GCA_046594775.1 Rhizobiaceae bacterium
CGCGGCCGATGCTGTCGCTCGACAACGCATTCTCCGATGCGGACGTAGCAAATTATGTGACCAGCGTCCGGCGCTTCCTGTCGCTCAAGTCCGACGACGAACTGGTCTTCACCGCCGAGCCGAAGATCGACGGCCTGTCGATGTCGCTGCGCTACGAGAACCGCCGGCTGGTGACGGCGGCGACCCGCGGCGACGGCACGACGGGCGAGAACGTCACCGCCAATATCCGCACCATTGCCGAGATTCCCCAGCAATTGCCCAACGACGCGCCAGATACCGTCGATATCCGCGGCGAGGTCTACATGCGCCGGGACGACTTTCTGGACCTGCAAAAGCGCATGGCGGAGACCGGACAGACCTTCGCCAATCCGCGCAACTCGGCTGCCGGCAGCCTGCGGCAGAAGAACCCGGAAGTGACGAAGTCGCGGCCGCTGAAATTCTTCGCCTATGCGTGGGGCGAGACCAGCGAGCCGCTGGGCAAGACCCAGTACGATGTCGTGAGCCGCTTCGCGGACTGGGGCTTTCCGGTCAATGACCGGATGGAGCGCTTTGCTTCGGTCGAGGCGATTCTTGCGCATTATCATGCCATCGAGGCGGAGCGCGCCGAACTGCCCTACGATATTGACGGTGTCGTCTACAAGGTCGACCGCCTCGACCTGCAGGAGCGGCTCGGCTTCCGTTCGCGCAGCCCGCGTTGGGCGACCGCTCACAAATTCGCCGCCGAAAAGGCGATGACGGTCGTCAACGGCATCGACATCCAGGTTGGCCGCACCGGCGCGCTGACGCCGGTGGCGCGGCTGGAGCCCGTGACAGTCGGCGGCGTGGTGGTCACCAACGCCACGCTGCACAATGAGGACTATATCAAGGGGCTCGGCACCAAGGGCGAGCGCATTCGCGACGAAGGGCATGACATCCGGGTCGGCGACACGGTCATCATCCAGCGCGCCGGCGATGTCATTCCGCAGGTTCTCGACATCGTTCCCGACAAGCGACCGGCGGACGGGAAACCCTACGTGTTTCCCGACCGCTGCCCGGCCTGCGCCAGCCACGCGGTACGCGAGGAAGGCGAGGCGGTGCGGCGCTGCACCGGCGGCCTCATCTGCCCGGCCCAGGCCGTCGAAAGGATCCGGCACTTCGTGTCGCGTAACGCGCTCGATATCGAGGGGCTTGGCGAAAAGCAGATCGAATTCTTCTTCAATGCCGAACAGGAAGCGCTTCGCATCAGAAACCCGGCCGACATCTTCACGCTGAAAAAGCGGCAGCAGCAATTGTCCGAGACGCTCGAAGGTTCGATGCAGCGGCTCGACAAGGTGGAGGGGTTTGGCGAGGTGTCGGTGCGCAAGCTTTTCGCCGCGATCGACGAACGGCGGCAGGTGGCGTTTTCCCGGTTTCTGTTCGGGTTGGGCATCCGCCATATCGGCGAAACCAACGCCAAGCGGCTGGCGCGCCATTTCACGAGTTTCGCGGCGATGAGGACGGCAGCCGAGGCAGCCCGGATGCCGGAAGGCAAGGGCGACGCCGGCAGCGCCGAATGGCAGGAAATCGTTGGCGTTAACGGCATCGGTTCCATTGTCGCCGAGGCGCTTGTCGACTTTTTCGCCGAGGAGCATAACCGAAAGGCCGTCGCCGATCTGCTTGAGGAAATCACCCCGCTCGACGAGGAACGTGTCGGCGAAGTCTCTTCGCCGGTTGCCGGCAAGACCGTCGTTTTCACCGGCTCGCTGGAAAAGATGTCGCGCGACGAGGCCAAGGCCATGGCCGAAAAGCTCGGCGCCAAGGTGGCCGGCTCCGTGTCCAAAAAGACCGATCTGGTGGTGGCGGGTCCGGGCGCCGGCTCCAAGCTGAAGCTTGCCACCGATCTCGGCATCGAGGTGATCGACGAGGATCAGTGGTTTGCGCGCATCGGACGCACTCGCTAGCGTCAGGATCCTGGCCGGTGGAGCGGGCCGCCGTGTTCCGCCGGGATTGCGCCATGGGTATCTGGGCGGTCCGACTTGCGGTGCGGGGCGCTCACAGCAGACCCTGGACAAGGATCATCACCGCCCCCATCGCAATGACATAACCGCCGTCGACCAGTGCCGCCCCCGCGCTCTTCTGACTGAACAGAGATCCGGCCAGGTGAAGGGTCGCAATGGCCAGAATGATCACGAGAGCGGTGAAGATGGCATCAATGGTAGCCGTGGCTCCGATCGCCCAGGCCATGAGAAACGTGCCAAGGAACTGCAGCCCCATCGCCATGAACGGCATTTGCGCGGGCGGCTGAAGCGCGTGGCTGCCAGCCGCCCAGATCTTGCCGAAGATCGGGCCGAACCAAAGCATTCCGAGAGCATAGGCGGCCAGCGTGCCGACGATGACAGCCGTCCAGTCAACGTCAATCAGAATCTTGTCCATGATCGCCTGCCTTTCACGAGAGTGCCGCGTCCAGCTTGCCCAGAATGCCGTCCCAGCCTTGACGGTGATTGTCGCGGCTTTCCTCGGAGGTGAACCTCACATGGGTCAGAACCACTTCCGTTCCGCCTTCGAGGGGTGTGAAGTCCAGCGTCACCTCCGATTCGGGCGCCGACCATGGAGCTTCCCACGTGAACACGATGCGCGAAAACGGCGTCAATTCCTTATAGGCGCCCTCGTGGGGGTATTCCTTGTCCCCGACCATCATCACGAAGAACCTGCCGCCTGGCGTCGGGTCCGATCGGGCTTCGCGGACATGCATGTCGGGGCGGGGCGACATGAAACGCGTCATCATCGCCGGATCGAGCCAGGCCTTATAGACCTGTTCGGGGCTGGCCTTGATGGTGCGGCGGCAAGTCAGGCTAAGATCACTCATCGTTCGGTTCCTTTGCAAAATGCGCCTCCAGCGCTTCCAGGCGGAGTTCCCAGATCGACCGCAATCCGTCGAACCATCGGTCCACCTCGGACAGCGGCGCCATCTCGACTTCGATCAGATGCTCGCGCCACCGTGTACGCCGGCTTACCAGTCCTGCCCGTTCGAGGACCCTGATGTGCTTGGACACCGAGTTAAGGCTCATGTCGAAACGGGCTGCAAGTTCAGTGACGCGGGTCGGTCCTTCCTGCGCCAGATGGGTCAGTATCTCGCGCCGCGTCGGATCGCTCGCCGCCTTGAGAATTAGACCAAGCGTGTCGCGCTCCTTTCGTTCAACCATATGGGTTAATTATCACCGGACGCCCGATCAGTCAACCCATTGGGTGAATGAAGTACGATATCTTCGGAAACCTGGCGCGCCGCATGGGCAGCGAACGCTGTTTGCCGGCTGTGGTCGGCCCTTATCCGGCGATGAAACCGACCGCTGTGCCAAACCCTTTGTCCGGCGGCAAGACCAGCCGATCGCCGACTTTCCTGAGGTCAGGTCCGGCCAGCCGGTCCAGCGTGTTGCAGGCGACGGTCAGTCCGGCGAGATGGGGCCCGTCCTCCATATGCGGCGGCTGCGTCCCGAATGCCGTTTCGAATGCGCTGGGCGTGGCAAGCACGACGGCGCCATGCGCGGTCTCGAAGCCGATCCGGCCGGGTGGCTCGGCCATGCCTGCGGCGCCGATGACGATCCTCAGATGTTCAGCAAGGCCCAGCGCCCCGTTTCCCGAAATCCACACGTCGTGAATGCTTCGGGCAGTATTGTCATGGGCCATATATCGAGCTTGTTCGAAATAGTGCGGTGCGTAATGCTGACAGGCGAAATGCCCGAGCCACGGCGCGCCCGGGTGGGACACGAAGGCCAGCGAAAAGCCGACGCGCAGCTCCTCGCCGTCAGGCATGCGCGCAAGGCGCGAAAAATCGAACGGCGCATACGTCTGAAGCCCGGCTTTGCGCCAGGTCTCGATATCGGCATGTGCGTCAGAGGTGTCGAAGACCAGCATGGAAAGGCCCTCGTGACGGCGCAAAAAGTCCCGGTTGAAGGCGGAGAAGGAGAATTCCCTTTCAGTGTGCTCCACGACGTCCTGCGGGATCGTGACACCGAGCAACTCCAGGTAGCCGCCATGCAGCTGGATCACTGCGTTGCCCGTGCCGAAAGGATGCTGGGCGCGCGGCGTCAGCGTGAAGCCCATCCCGGCCCATCGAACACAAAGAGCCGCCAGATCGTTTGCAGCCAGAACGAGGTGATTGATGCCCTTCATCGGTCCTCTCTCCGTAAGCCCGCCGGTTCATCCCGGCTGATCCGTGGCTCAATCGAATTCATCGGACGCGGCGCACCCGCGTGACTATATGAGCCGTCAAACTGGAAGCGTTATGTCTGCTCAATCGATCTCCGACAATCCAACGACAAGGGATATATGGGGTGGGGTCAAGTCCGGACTGCCGGTAGTGGTGTCCTCAGCGCCCTTCGGCATGCTGTTTGGCGCATTGGCGGTCGATAACGGCTTTTCCGTATCGGAATCGGTCTGGATGAGCGCCCTGGTCTTCGGCGGCGCAAGTCAACTGGTCGGCATCGAACTGTTCGGTCAGCATGTCGCGCCCTGGCTGATCATCCTGTCGGTCTTCGCGGTCAATTTTCGGCATTTGCTGTATTCGCCAGCGCTGGGCAGGCGCATCCGGCATTGGCCTCCCGTGCAACAGGGCCTGGCCTTCTTCCTGCTTACCGATCCGCAATATGCCGAAGCGGAAACCCGAGGCCAGCGCGGCGACGAGGTAAGCGTCGCGTGGTATCTGAGCATGGGGCTGTTGATCTATGTATTCTGGGTCGTGGATGCCTGGATCGGCGCAACCTTCGGGGGTCTGATACCCGATCCGCACGCGCTCGGAATCGACTTCCTGCTGCCGATCTATTTTTTCGGACTGGTCATGGGCTTTCGCAAGCGTCCTCTCTGGCTGCCGGTGGTGGCGGTAAGCGCTGTGTCCTCCATCATCGCCTACAAGACCGTCGGTTCGCCCTGGCACGTCTCGATCGGCGCACTGGCCGGAATTCTGCTTGCCGTTGTCATGCCGCTTGGAAAAGGCGAGGCGGGCAAGCCATGACCGCGACCATGTGGATTATTCTCGGCGCGGCCCTTGCCACTTACGTGACGCGTATAGGCGGGCACCTGGTGCTGTCGCGTTTCGAGAAAGTTCATCCGCGGGTCGAGGCCGGGCTGAACGCCGTGCCCGCTGCGGTGCTGACGACGCTGGTCGCGCCTGCCGCCATGTCGGCCGGGCCCATCGAACTTCTCTCGCTGGCCATCGCGGGCCTCGTTTCCCTGCGCGCCAACATGCTGGTGACCTTTCTGATGGCCGCTGCGGTGCTGATCGGGCTCAGGCAATTCGTCGGCTAGGGTTGGCATTCTTGCGGAAGGGCGGTTTTGAAGTCAGCCCTTTACGTCCCGCGGAAGTGGCGCTGTTGCTTTCTCCAGCCAGCCGAGAACCTCGCCGCCGACCATCGGGCCGATCTCTGCCAACACTCTGGCATGGTAGTCGTCGAGCCATTGCAACTCGTCGCGGTTGAGAAGGCCGGTGCGCATCATGCGCCTGTCGAAGGGGACAAGCGTCAGGGTCTCGAAAGCATGCATGGCAATGTCTCCGCCAGGCAAATCCCCGGCGGGAGTGACCAGGATGAGATTTTCCAGCCTTATGCCGTACTGACCGGGCTTGTAGTAGCCGGGCTCGTTGGACAGCATCATGCCCTCAAGCAGTTTCTGGGTGCCGGTCCTGGCTATACGCTGCGGCCCCTCATGAACTGCGAGATAGGAGCCGACGCCGTGACCGGTGCCATGCGCGAAATCGAGCCCGGCCTTCCACAGAGCCAGACGCGCCACGGCGTCGATGTCCGCACCGCGGATGCCAGCCGGAAAGCGCAGCATCGAAATGCCGATCAGTCCCTTGAGTACAAGAGTATAGCGCTGGCACATTTCCTCTGTCGGGACGCCGATGGGTACAGTACGGGTCACGTCGGTGGTGCCGTCCTGGTACTGGGCGCCGGAATCCAGCAGGAAAAGCTCGCCGTCGCCAAGCTGCCGATTGGTGTCGCGCGAGACGCGATAATGCATGATCGCGCCGTTGGGCCCGGCGCCGGCAATGGTCGAGAAGGACACGTCGCGCAGCGGCATCTGGGTTTCTTCGCCAACAAGTCGGCGTGCCTCCTCGAGTCGGGTGACGACCGCGATCTCGTCGAGCCTGTCGGGCTTCTGGCTGTCGAGCCAGCAAATCAGCTTTGCCAGCGCTGCCCCGTCACGGCGATGCGCGGTCCGGCTGCCTTCGATTTCCGCCCGGTTCTTTGTGGCGCGCGGAATACGAGCAGGATCCGGGGCCAAAACCACCGTGCCACCGTTTTCGGTTACCAGCATGTTCAGCTTTTCGGCCGCAAGCGCCGAATCGAGCCCGATCTTCGCGCCGGACGCTGCGAGCGCTTCGATCTCATTTTCAAGGGTCGCGGGTGCGCGCAGGTCGGCGAGCTGGGTCAGGTAGGCCTCGGCGGTGATCGGCAGCTTGCGCTTGTCCATGAACAGCAAATGCGTGCCTTCGGCGCAGATGACCGCAAAGCCAAGGGCCAAGGGTGTGTGCGGAACGTCGCCGCCGCGGATGTTAAAGGTCCAGGCGATCGACGACGGATCCGTCAGCACGGCATGGGTCGCGCCTTCAGCCCCGATGGCTGCTGCAAGCCGCACCAGCTTGTCCTTGGCCAGTTCGCCGGCATAGGCGATCGGATGTATCTCGACCGAGGCGAGCGGGGGCTCGGGTCGATCGTCCCAAATCTCATCGATCGGATTCTTCGCCTGCGGGACCAGGGTGACGCCAATTCTTTCGGCAGCCGATTTGAGCGCCTTGACGTCGCCAATCGTATGGAGCCAGGGGTCGAAACCGATGCGCGCGCCCTTGCCCAGATTGTCTTCGAGCCATTTCGGCGGCGGGTTGTCGATGAGGCTTTCGATGGCGAATATGTCGAGATCCACCTGATCGCGCACCTGCAGCGTATAGCGGCCATCGACAAAGATGACGGCGCGGTCCGCAAGCACGATGGCGATGCCCGCCGATCCCGAGAAGCCGGTCAGCCATTTGAGACGTTCCGAGCAGGCGGGAACATACTCCCCCTGATGCTCGTCGGCGCGCGGGACAATGAACCCGTCGAGATCGTTTGCTGAAAGCCATGCGCGCAACTGCGCGATACGGGCTTTGCCCAGGGTACGGTCGCCCTCCGTATCAAAGCTCTGAAACATCATGCACCTTTCGGAAATCGGAACCGCCGAAGCTAACGGCCGGAAGTTGCCGATGCAACGCGCTGACTGTGACGCATAAGATTGCCCGCGCCTGCTGCGCCACCTGTGCATTATGCGATGGCAGGCATGTGCAATTGGTTCTTCCGGAAAAGGTCAGCATCACTTACCTTCCATCTTGTGGAGGAGTTACGACATCTTCTCGAAAAAGGAGAACGACCGTGGCTACCAGAAATAGCGGATTTTTTCGCAACGCTTTTAACGCCCTCATCGCAGCGCGCGCGCGCCAAGCCAGCAGCTACGTCAATGGCGCATTGCTGATGCTCGACGATGAAACCCTGAAGGTTCATGGCTACAGCCGGGCAGAACTGCGAAAACAGCCCAACAACGCCTCGTATTTCTAAATCCGCCACGGCTGGTCATCGTTTCAGGTGAAGCGTGACCCAGCCGTCGCGCCAGAGCGTGTGGACGTGCCGGAATTTCTGGCCGCAATAGGCGGCCAGGACTGCGTTGCGCTGGCGCTCCAGTATTCCCGACAGGATGACCGACCCGCCTGGCGCGACGAAGCGGGCCATGTCTGGCGCCAGGCCCATCAGCGGCCGGGCCAGAATATTGGCAACGATGAGGTCAAACGGCGCCCAAGTCCGGAAAACCGGATCGTGAAATCCCGGTGCGGTCTTCGTCTCGATGAATGAGGCGACCCGGTTGAGCTTCGCATTGATGGCGGCGACCTTCGTGGCGACCGGGTCGATGTCGGTGGCCAGGACCGGAATGTGCAGCATCCTGGCCAGGGCGATGCCAAGCACGGCGCTGCCGGCCCCAAGGTCGAGCCCATTCCTGGGCCGCTCCCGACGCGCCACCTGTTCGATCATTTCCAGGCATCCCGACGTGGTGCCGTGATGGCCCGTGCCGAAGGCGAGCCCGGCCTCGATCTCGATAGCCAGATCGCCGATGCGCCGCCGGTGGCGGTCATGCGAACCATGCACCAGGAAGCGACCTGCGCGCACGGGCTGCAGCCCCTCGAGCGACAGTGCGACCCAGTCAATGTCAGGCAAGCGCTCCGTGCCGATCTCCGCCGAGATTCCGAGGCCTTCGAGCACCGCGCCGACACGCACCCTGACGTTGTCGTCGTCAGTTGCTGCGTAAAGCGAGACTTCCCTTATGCCGCGTAACTCGTCCGTGTCGACAGCAGCGATCGGAAGGCCCTCTTCCTCGAACGTGATTTCAAGCTCGGCGAAGAGGCGTTCCGCGCTCGCGCGGTCGGTCGAGACGTAGAGACGGGTCTGGGTCATAGAAATCCGGTTCGGGTGAGGGCGGCCATTCAGCCTTCGGCCGCGAGCCGGCGCAGCTTGTCATAAGCGGTGTCGGGACCTTCGCCATAGGCGATGGTGCCCTGAAAGCGGCCGGCGCTGTCGAGAAGGATGACAGAGGCCGTGTGGTCCATGGTGTATTCGCCGCCGTCCAGCTCGACCTTGCGCCAGTAAATGTTGAAGGCCTTGGCCATGGCGTGAACCTTGTCCGGATCGCCGGTAATGCCGGTGATGCGATCGGATACATTGCCGACATAGCTGTCCATCATTTCGGCCGTGTCGCGCTCCGGATCGACGGAAACGAAGTAGGCGCGGACATCCTTTCCGTCATCGCCGAGCTTCTTGAGCCAGCCGTCCATCTCGAACAGCGTTGTCGGGCAGACTTCGGGACAATGTGTGAAGCCGAAGAACACCGCGCTCGGGTGACCGCGAAATGCGGCCTCGGTGATCGGCTGCCCTTTCTGATCGATCAGCGCGAAAGGGGCGCCATAGGCGTCGTCGGCGTTCTTTTGACGATACCATTCGAAGGTCATGAAGCCGACGGCCCCGGCCATGAGAACGAGAATGCCGACGAGAATGGGGCGCATCATGATGGATGTGTTTCCGGCATGCTGGGAACGTCGGCGGACTTCAGAAGCACCAGGCTAAACCGCTTTCGATCATGGCCATGAAGATGCCTGCGCCCTTGTCCAGCCACGCCGCGAAGGCCAACCCGGTAGCAGCCGCGAGGACCGACACGCCAAGCGCAATGGTGGCGACGGTCTGGACAGGCATCGGGGCGGATCGCTTCATGACTCTGTATAGCGCGGCGACGCGGTTGCACAAAGAGCCATGATGACGCGCTTGCATCGGAAGCGCCGCAAACCCACTTGTGAAGGGATAGTGGCAGATTCATATAGGGATTGAGATGCGGCATATTCTCTCGGGCGCCCTGGCGGGTGCAATGGCTTTTGCTGCGGCGCCGGCGCTGGCGCAGCAGGTCGGCGAAGTCGGCGTCGACTGGCTCGGCAACGACATCATCATCGAGGCAGTCAAGGACCCGGAAGTCGAGGGCGTGACCTGTCACGTTTCCTATTTCGACAGGGGTGTGGTCGACCGCCTGCAGAAGGGCAACTGGTTCGAAAACCCTTCGGATTCGTCGATTTCATGCCGCCAGACAGGTCCGATCAAGATCGGCGACATCGACATGAGCAAGGATGGCGAGGAAATCTTCAACCAGGGCATCAGCCTCATCTGGAAGCAGCAGGTGGTGAACCGCATCTATGACAAGGCCAACAACACGCTGATGTATCTCGCGCATTCCAGGCAGGTGCAGGATGGCTCGGCCAAGATGTCCCTGACAACGGTGCCGCTTTACGGCCAGGACGTGGTCTGGACCAAGGGCAAGCCGGAATAGGGCCGCTTGCGGGTCGCCGCCTTGCGGCGTAAATCCGCCGAGATGGACCCATCGCTCCGCTTCAAGGATTCCGAACCGCGCATTCACCCGACGGCCGAGCTGAAAGCCTGCCGGCTCGGGCGCTATGCGGCGATCGGCGAGCGTGTCGTGCTGCGCGAGGTTGTGGTCGGCGATTTTTCCTATTTCGAGCGGCATGCCGAGGCGATATACACCGAAATAGGCAAATTCTGCTCGATCGCCGCCAATACGCGCATCAACGCCCTGGAACATCCGATCGAGCGGATCACCCAGCACAAGGTCAGTTATCGCCCCAACGAATATTTTCGCTGGCTCGGCGTCGATACAGGCTTCAAGGCACGCCGGCAGGCGAAAGCGGTGCGGATCGGCCACGATGTCTGGATCGGCCATGGCGCCGTGGTTCTGCCTGGCGTCAGCATCGGCAATGGCGCGATCGTCGGCGCCAACGCGGTGGTGACGCGCGACGTGGCGCCGTTCGAGATTTTTGCCGGAGTCCCGGCCAGACGGCTGCGGCTGCGGTTCGAGCCCGACATCGTTGCGCGCATTGAAACGCTTGCCTGGTGGCACTGGCCGGTGGAGCAGCTGGCCGATGCGATACCCGACTTGCAGTCGCTTTCGATCGAAGAATTTCTCGAGCGCTGGGAGTCGCCGTGCCACTCGTGACCAACGGGAGGCGCCTGTGCTGACTGTATGAGGAACCCGTTCGGTCAGAGTGCGTTTATGCGCACACCGGCCGAGGGGCGCATGGACCATCAATTCGATCTGTTTCGCATTCTGTTTGGCGGCGACGATACCGCCAATCTGCCGTTCTATTTCGAGATCGTGCTGCGCACGCTGGTGATGTATCTCTATACCATCTTCCTGGCGCGGATGGTCGGGCAGGGCGCCATCGGGCAGATTGGCCCGTTTGAATTCGTCCTTGTGATTGCCGTCGGTTCGGCTGCCGGCGACCCGATGTTCTATCCGGAGGTCGGACTTCTGCAAGGCATCCTGGTCATTACCGTGATGATATTGCTGCACCGGGCGAGCGGCTTCGTGCTTCAACGGCACCGCAAGCTCGAGAAAACGATCGAGGGCGGGCCGCTTCGCGTCATCGAGGACGGCAGGATTCTGGAGCGCAAGCTCGGTTCCGGCTCGCTGACGGAACGCGAACTCTTCACGCTCTTGAGGCTCGAAGGCATTCGCGATACGGGCGAGGTCGATTGCGCCTTCTTCGAGACCAACGGTCATCTGAGCATCTTCCGCCAACCGGCGGCCAAGCGCCGCAAAGTCCGCACGACGATGCCCGGAGATGATGAGGAATAGTGGCTCACTCGCCGTGAACAAATCGGGCGAATGCCTGCTCGTAGTCCGGATGCCAGCGCGACAGGGCCGGCCGGTTTTCGATGATGTCGCCGACTGCCCAGGCCATGCGGCGCTCGTCGGTGGCGCGCGGCGTGTCGTTGTCGGGGCACAGGATGTAGAAGTCGCCGCGCGCCAGGCTTTCCAGCATGAAATCGGCCACCTGCTCGCCAGTCCAGGCGCCTGCCGGCTTGGACGTCGCACCCTCGGTTATGCCGGTATAGGTGAAACCGGGAATCAGGAGATGCGCGGTCACCTGTGCGCCCGGCGTGTTGCGCAGCGCGTGGGACAGACCCTCGGTGTAGGTTTTGAGGGCCGACTTGGAGACATTATAGGCAAGATTGCCGGGCGGCGTCGTGATGCCCTGCTTGGACCCAGTGTTGACGATGATGGCCGGCGTTGCCTGTGCCAGCATTCTTTCGCCAAACGCCCGGACGCCATGGACGACGCCCCAGAAATTGACGTCGATGAGCGCCTTCCAGGCGTCGAGGTTTTCCCATGGCTTGCCCGGATTGGCGCCGATGCCGGCATTGTTCATCAAGAACGAGACTTCGCCGAATTTTGCATAGGCCGCATCGGCCAGCCGGGTGAGTTCCTCGGGCTTTGCCACGTCGCAGGCAACGGCGAGAACGGAGGCGTCGCTGTCTGCGCCTTGACCGACCGTGCTGGCGGCTGCGTCGAGAGCCGGGCCGGCGCGGTCGGCCAGCACGATCTTCATGCCCAGACCGGCAAGCCGCTTTGCAGTGGCCAGCCCGATGCCGCTGGCCGCCCCGGTGATAACGGCAACGCGGCCCGTCGCGAGGGCGGGAAGGGCTGTCTGGATATCATTTGTCATGGTGCTGTCTCCGATCGGGTGTCTGGCGGATTTGCGCGTTCGGCTGAACGTGGCCAGGGATGAGGCAGAAGGTATGGCCGGTCCGCCGCCAGATTTCAAATCCACGATGCCGAATTGCTCCGTACGCTTCGGCCAGCCGCCTCCGCCGCCACGCCTCGCTTCCGGTCTGGACATTGATCCTTCGAGCAAGTCGAAGGCAGTCGGGAAGACCGGCG
>JBKJRE010000528.1:0-5321 GCA_046594775.1 Rhizobiaceae bacterium
CTCAAAGACTGGCGGCGCATCCACACCCGCTACGATCGATGCGCCCACACCTTCATGTCCGCCATCTGTATCGCCGCAACCGTCATCTTCTGGCTCAATCAATGAGTCCTGAGCCTAGTTGCGCCTGCTGCAACTCCCACCATTCCTGTTGCGTCGCCCGCGCCTCCAGCCGGTCCTTGAACGGCAGCAGCCAGTCGCGGACCGCCGGATAGGCATCGATATCCACCTTGCCTTTCGGCGTGTTGATCAGCCACAGCCCCTCCGGTTCGACCCGCCAGCGCTTGATGTTTTCGCCCTTGAGGAATGGTTTCAGCAATTCCGCCGATTTCGGGTCGGTGGCCACCAGCCGGTCGCGCGTTTCCGTGTCGATGATGAAGGCCTCGTTCAGGCCGGTCACGATGCCGCGCAACGGCGCGCCATAAACCTCGCCGAGCGTCTTGCGGCCCTTCACGATCTTCTCGCGCAGACTGGCCAGCGAATCGTCCTCGAACTGCCATGAGCCGCCGGTCAGCCGCGCCCGTGGCATCGGTCGTGACCCTTCCGAAAAGGCGCGGCCGAGATCGGCCGGCAGCGCCGCGCCAATGTTGAGAAAATTCAGCGCGCCGTCGGGCGCGCCGATTTCCGCCTTGCGCCGCGCCGTCAGGATCGCCGGATAGGTCGTCACGCCCTCGAATATCTGCACGTCGCCGAAATCGATCACCGTCTCGATGTCGGTATATTCGCCAAGCAGAAGGCGCAGCTTCTCGCCATAGCCGGCGCGGAAAAAACTCGACGTGGAAACATAGCCGAGCCGCCCGCCGGGCTTCAGCAGCCGCACCCCCTTCTCGAAGAAATAGGCCGACAGGTCGGTGCGTTCGTCGGCGACCGCGTAGCGCTCCGCCAGCCAGGGCTTGATCGGCTTCAGATGCTCCATGCGCACATAGGGCGGATTGCCGATGACGATATCGAAGCCGCCGCCGGCGAAGACGTCGGGAAAAGCCCCCTGCCAGTCGAAGGCACGGCCGCTCGCCTTCGGGTCGTCGATCAGGCTGTCGCCGGCGCGCACCGTCTCGTCCAGCTTGGCCAGCCGGTGCTGGCGGCGCGCCGTCTTCAGCCACAGCGCGAGCCTGGCGATTTCGGCCGATTCGACATTCAGATCGACGCCATGCAGGTTGCGCGACAGGATTTCGTCGTAAATGTCGAATTTTGGCGCCTCGCCGAGATCGGCGAGCCGCTCGGTCACGCGGCGATATTCCGCCGCCATCGCGTCGAAGGCGGCCACCAAGAACGCGCCCGAGCCGCAGGCCGGGTCCAAAATTGTCAGCCCGCGAAGTGTCTCCAGATAGTCTCGCCAGAAGGCCCGTTCATTGGCCGCGTCGGGCCAGGGAACGTCGCCATCGTCGGGAAGCGCCGGGATACCGGCATGTTTGGCCAGCAGCTGGTCGAATTTCTCGCCCAGCGTCTCGCCTATCGTTCGCTCGACCAGAAACCGCGTCACATGCTCTGGCGTATAGACCACGCCATCGCGTTTGCGCTGGGAAACCGGCGGCGCTTCGTCGTCGCGCAGCCTTTCGATATCGGTGATCGACTGTTCGAATATGTGGCCGAGAACATTGACCGAAACTTCCCTGCCATAGTCCCATTCGACCAGCTTCGCGACTTCTTCCGCCAGGTGATCGGGAAGCGTCACGCTGTCGGCCACCGCATCCTGTGCGAAAAGACCGCCATTATAGGGCCAGACTTCGTAGCGGGGGTCGCTGGTCTTGGGGCTTCCTTTGTCGACCCACCGAAACAGGTTCAGCACGTTCTCCCAGGCCGGCCGTGGATTGAAGTCGTTGCGATTGGTGAGCGCGTTGGCGAAAATGTTGCGCGGCAGCATTCCGTTGCCGGAAGCAAACGCGATGAAGATCACGCGGTCGAGGAGTTTTTGCGCCGTCTCGATCGCCTGGGTCGAAGGCAGCTTCGGACCGTCGGCCGCGTCCCTTAGAAACCCGAGCAGTTTTACCCGCAGGGCCTTGTATTGAACGTAGAGCTCTTCCGTGATGTCCTTGAGCGCCGCATCCGATTGCGCCAGCAGCGCTTCCGTGTCAGGGCCGATCAGACGCTTGGCCTCGAGCATCAGCAACAGCCGCTTCAACTGCTCGGTCTCGTCCAGTCGCGACAGGTCGAACAATTCGTAGGCCTCGCGGCCACGACCGAAACGGTAAAGCCTGATTTCCAGACAGTTGGACACGAGCACCCATTTTGCGCCCGGGGCATCCGCAGCGTAGTCCCATGCCTGCTGGACTGGACTTATGCCTCGCCCCGGCATGATCTTGTCGAGATCGGCCGTATCGGGGCCCTTCATCTCGAATGGTGCGACAACCTCGTCTCCCGTCGCGCCGGGAAAGAATCGGCCGAGCGCGACGTCGACCGGCTTGCGCCGCAGCATGTGTTCGAAAGCGAGGCTGTATTCGGAATCCTCCGAGAATCTTTTGAAGCCGAGAACGCCTCCGAGAATCTCATCGAAGAAGATGTTGCGGACCTGTGTTTCCTTTTGGGTTCTGAACGCCGCGCCTTTGGCGCGCTTCGCGTATTTTTGCGCTAGCGAAATTTGCTCGTCGGTAGGAGAAATCGCCTTGCTGGAAAGTGCGCGCTCAACGGTCTTGTCCGCAAACAGCGGCACGCGCGGCAATCGCGACGAAACACGCTTTGCGCCTGCGCCCGAGGAAGGCAGATCAACGCCTGCTGCTAGAAACAGATTCATGGTATCTGTTTAGACGGAATCCGATTTTCTGTCGCGAAGCAGATTTTTCTTTTGAGTTTTATCCACACCCCCGAAACCTGCCTTATGCTTGCTCCCAGTTTCTCCTGCGGGAACGCCGATCATGACGGTGGTTTGCGGGGGGAGACCGGCGCTTCGGAAAAGCGGCTAACGTGGCCGTCGAGCTGGAGGGTTATTCCAGAGTCCCCGCGACTCTCCGCGCTGACGCGACGGAGACAAGGCGCCCGTATGTCGTTGGCGCCGGCACGTAGAAACCACCGGTGAATACCGGGAGGTCCGACTGGTGGGGGATGGGAGGGCCAAAAAACGCCGGCGGGGCGCGGACGTCGCGCCGTTTATCAAGTTTCGGCAGGCACGGCCATGCGCCCCGCTTCCCGACCGCTTGTTCGAAGGTTCAATGGCCAGATGCGAAAGCAGGCGTGGCGCCGACGGAGTTTGATCCAAGCCTGGCTAGACGCGGGAGCGCTTGCGGTCCTTGCCGAGCCCCGTCTCGTCAAGCAAACCCTTGCGCTTGGCGTCGTAATAGTAGCCCCGCGAATAGTAGCTGACCGCCAGATCCTCGTTGCCGTTGGCCACGATATAGGCGCCGCGCAGATATTTGACGGCGAATTTGAGATTGGTTTCGGCTTCGAGCAGGCCGTTGGCGTTGCCCTTGTAGCCCATGCCGCGCGCCGTATCGTGGCGGATCTGCATCAGGCCCCAGTAGACGCGGTTCTTGGCGCGCGGATTGAAATTGCTCTCGCGTTTGACGACCCGGCGCACCAGTCGCTCGGGCACCTCGTATTCGGCGGCGTATTTGGCGATCAGCCGGTCCACCTCGCCGCGCGGCGAGTCCGGCAGGGCGTAGGCGATCTCGGCCTCGGCCTCGCCGAGGTCGGAGAGCGGCCGCGACGCCAGCCGATAGCTGCCATCGGACGGCGAGCGTCCGGCAAACGAGGCCGGCACCACCGACACCTGGTCGGGCAGGTCGACGCCGTCGTTCGACGCATAGGCGTAATCGGCGGCGGTCGGCTGCAGCGCGGAGTTGAGGCGGCTCGACATGCAGCCCGACAGCAGGCCGGCGCACAGCGTCAACGCGATCAGGAATGGTTTGCGGAATGCTGGCAACGGCCGCTCTGCCTTGAATTTCGTTGTCCCGCCCGTCCCGTGCTTACACCAGCCGGCGCGATCTCGCAAATGCTGCGTGCCGGGACGCATTTCGGGTGGTTGTCGGACGGGCGAAATGCGATGTTTCGGCTGTTGCGTACCGGGAATTCCTCGATCAGAGCCGCCTCATGACCACCGCCAGCCGACATTGCGTCTTCGAGACGCGGCTCGGTTTTTTCGCCATCGCCTGGAACGGCTGCGGCCTCACCCGGCTCTGCCTGCCCGATCGCGACGCGGCCTCCACCCGGCGTCGCCTGGGCCGTCATGGCGTTTCGGCCGGTGCGCATGCGCCTTCCAGGGAAGTGCCCGGCTGGGTCGCCGATCTGATCGCCGCGATTACAGCCTATGCGGCCGGTCAGGCGACCGAGTTCTCGACCGTGCCGGTCGATCTTGCCGGCGTCGACGCTTTCCGGCTCGCCATCTACGCCGCCACGCGGCAACTGCGTTTTGGTGAAACGACGACCTACGGCGAACTGGCGAAGCGGGCGGGCCATGCCGGGCTGGCCCGCGAGACCGGCGCGGCACTGGGCAGCAATCCTGTGCCGCTTGTCATTCCCTGCCACCGCATCCCGGCGGCCGGCGGCAAGATCGGCGGGTTTTCAGCACCGGGCGGTTCTGTCGCAAAGGCCAGAATGCTGGCGCTCGAAGGCGTCGCTACCAGCCCGCCACCAGCCAAACAGCAGAGCTTCGCCTTCTAGCCATGCCGACGATCAGTCGCGGCCAAACCTGAAGAACAGCTCGTCATCGGGGTCGTAGTATTTGCATTCCAGCACCGCGCAGGAGGTGCGGTCGGAAGACGGCACATAGGATGTCTGTGCGCGCGTGCCGGATTCGCAAAAGCCGCCATTGGCAACAAAGCGGCCGTAGCGCTGTATGCCCGGATTGTTTTTGGAGCGCCAGCGCAGGATGACTGCGCCTTCATTGCGAACTGTCGCTTTCACCCGATTACAGGTCATCGACGTCAAATTGTAGCGCGAGATCGCATGCGCTTCGATGCTCAATAGAGACAGGCAACAAGCCAGCAGGGCCATTCGTTTCATCGTGAACTCCATAGATGCGGTAGACAGCGTAGCAGAAAAACGTGCGGGCCAGCCTCGCCGGTTTCATCAATTCTGCTTGAAGCACGCTGCCAACAAGGGTCCGTGACTGGCCCGTCGTGAACGCCTATGGTCAACTCACAAACGGAGGAAACTTTCATGACAACGGATCGCGTGGGCTTCGTCGGCACGGGCCTCATGGGCCACGGCATGGCCAAGAATATCATCGAAAAGGGCTTTGCGCTGACCGTCGTCGCCCACCGCAACCGCGAACCTGTGGAGGATCTGAAAAAGCGCGGCGCCACGGAGGCAGCCAATCTGCACGAACTGGCGGAGCGCAGCGACATCGTGGTGCTCTGCGTCACCGGCAGTCCCCAGGTCGAAGCGATTCTGAC
>JBKJRE010000074.1:0-5444 GCA_046594775.1 Rhizobiaceae bacterium
CGAGCCGGCTGCTCCAAAGGCAATGCGCGCAAATTGCAGTCGCGCCGAAGCATTTCTCGCGCTTTGACGGATGAGGCTCATTGCATCATCGTCGGCGCCGCCTTCGTCCAGAAGCTCAAGTCCGTTGTTGATCGCTCCGACCGGCGAAATTATGTCGTGGCAAACACGGCTGCACAAGAGAGCAGCCAGATCAGGCGCTGAAAGAGTAAAAAGTTCCGACATGGACGAAGGTCCCCCTTGGAGTCGAAAGGCTTGGACCGTCCGCCTCCCCAGATCACGAATCACGGCCAGCTAAGTGTCCTTTGGTACACAGCGTATTGCACGGCGGCAAGGAATCTGCCGCTCAATCGATGACAGGCCTGTATCGCCGGGAAGCATTGCCGTTCAAAGAGCTATTTGGCCCTCGTGCCGCCATCTTTGCCCGTATGCTTAATGGTTGAAAAAGGATTGCGGCATAGTTTGCTGGCAGATCCAAAAATGAAGCGGTCGCAAGAGCCGCATCAGGGCACGGCGTCGGCGAATTGGCTCCCGGACGGAGATTGGAAGCATGTTTTCCCGACTGAACGACCGGACCATGTTCCGGCTCATCGCATCGTTGTTTGCTTTGTCGTGCATTCTCGCCTTTTCGTCGCCGACAAGGGCACAGGAATACACTGCCGAGGAAATAATTGATTCCGGCCACCGCTTTTTCGGTGCGACCTCGGGCGGACTTGCAAGCGCGATAGAGCAGGTATTCTCGTCGTACGGACTGCCAAATGGGTATGTGCTTGGCGAAGAGGGATCAGGCGCAATTGTCGGCGGCCTGACATATGGCGAGGGCACGCTCTACACGAAGAACGCCGGAGACCACAAAGTCTTCTGGCAAGGTCCATCCGTTGGATGGGATTTTGGCGGGCAAGGTTCCCGGACCATGATCCTCGTCTACAATCTTGATGATATATCGAGCCTTTACAACAGGTTCGGTGGTGTGGCCGGTTCTGCCTACGTCGTGGCAGGCGCCGGTTTCAACGTCCTGAAGAATGGCAACATGTTGCTTGTTCCGGTCCGGACGGGTGTCGGCGCACGGCTCGGCGTCAATGTCGGCTATCTGAAACTGACCGAAAAACCGACCTGGAACCCATTCTAGTTCGGTGGGGCAGGGCACCCCGGTGCTGGTCGAGAGACGCCATTACAAATGCTAAGATCCCCTAGAGACTGACGATCGTTCGAAGATATATTCGTTTCGCCGTGGTACTGGATTTCAGGCCATGCGGCGTGGCACAATAGGCGAAGGCTGGTTGTGCCCGCCTTAAACGGAAAAATGCTTCAGCTATGCAGTCTGTCCTGTTTTTTGTACTCGGCCTCCTGTGTGCCGGGTTTGTTGCTCTCACTATAGCGCCAGCAGTATGGCGGCGCGCTGCCTTCCTGACACGTAAGCGCATCGAGGCGTCTGTGCCGTTGACGCTTGCCGAAATCCAGGCGGACAAGGATCGCATGCGAGCCGAATTCGCAATGGCGACCCGACGGCTGGAAATCAACTTCAAGACATTCAGGGAAAAGGCTGCGGCGCAGATCGTCGAGATCAACCGCAACCGGGAAGAACTGAAACAGTTGATGTCAGAGCGCAGCGAAAGGCACGAGGCGCTGACGCGGCTGGAAGCACAGGCTGGTGAAGTCCGCGCAGAACTACGCAAGCGAGAGGACCAGTTGCAGGTGCTTGCCGAACAATTGGCCCAAGCCGAACAGACACTGGAACAAAGGGCCGAGGAAATCGAGAAGCTCGGCCGAATGTATGACGAGGCGACGTTCAAGGCCTCGGACAGGCAACTCGAGCTTGTCGCGCGCGAAGGCGAGATCGAGAAGCTTTCTGCCGATATGGCAACCCTGCGCAGCGAGCGAAGGGAAATCGACCGGCGCAACAAGGAAATCGCGACGGAGAGCAGGAGCGCCCGGGAATCGCTGAAAACGGAGCAGGAGCGCGCAGTTGCCCTCGAGGCCAGAATCCAACGTCTTTTGGCGACTATTGCCGACAGGGAGGAAGGGCTCGATCGTCGCGAACGGGAGATGGCGCGTCTGCGCGAGTCGCTAAAATCCGGTTCGTCCTCGGAGGATGCACTGAACGCTCAATTGGCCGCATTGCAGGACGAAAAGGCAGCGCTGGAAAAGAAGTACGCGGAGCTGCAGCTCGAGCATTCCACCTTGTTGTCCGGTGCAAAGAACAAGGAAATGGAAAAGGCCGTCGCCAAAATCTCTGCCGATCGCGACTTGCTGGAGGAACGCCTGAAGCTTCTGGCGCGAGAAAACAGGAAGCTCAAGGTCAATATTGCCGTCCACGAGCGGACGAAATCCGAGGAATGGAGCGGGGAAAGGCGGGCCAGCGCGTTGTTGCGAGAACAAATGAATGATCTTGCCGCTGAAGTTGTCAGATTGACGGCTGCACTGGATGGCCCCGAATCGCCGATTGCCAAGCTTATGGGTGCCGGCGCCTCTACTTCCTCCGACCTTGGCACCGGAACAAAGATTACCAGTCTGGCCGATCGCGTACGCGCGCTACAGAAAGCGGCGTCGGCAGGCTGATCCTTTTCAAACCTGGCTGAAGTGATGCAAGGCGATAGCCGATGCGGCCGCCACGTTCAGGCTGTCAAAGTCCTCGGACATTGCGATCCTTGCTGTCTTGAGCCGGGACAGCAGCGTATCAGGCAAGCCTTCTCCTTCCGTCCCAAGGAAGAGCGCCAGCCGCTTCGGACGCTTCAGAGTCCGGATGTCGGTGGCGCCTGACGGCGACAGCGCAACCTGCTCGAAACCAAGGCCGTCCAGCATGTCAGCGAGATCACCGGCATTTCCGGTGGCAGCAAACGGCACCTTCAACACCGCGCCGACAGACACGCGAATCGCCTTCCGATAGAGCGGATCGCAGCAGGCGTTGTCAAGAAAGACGGCATCAACCCCGAATGCGGCAGCGTTTCTAAAAATGGCGCCAACGTTGTCATGATTGGCCAGCCCGACCAGTATCAGCACAAGTGAAGTCTCTGGCAGACGGGCAGCCAACGATTGCGCAGACAGCGTTGGCTGCTTCAGGCCAATGGCGAGAATGCCGCGATGAATGTGAAACCCCGCTATTGCGTCCATGACGGGTTGAGATGCGACATATATCGGCATCTCTGCAGGCGCGCGTTCCAGCAATGCGGCTATGCCTGGCAGTCTGTTGTGGAGAACGAGCACAGACTCTGGTGCGAAACTTGATGACGAAAACAGCACATTAAGCACCACCTTGCCCTCAGCGATGAATCGCCCATGCCTGCCCGCAAGGTCGCGCTCCCGAATCGAATGATAGGGCGCCACACGCGGATCGGCGGGATCGTCGATGGAGATGGATTGTGCGCGCGTGGTCATGAATAAATCGCACCGCGCTGCTTATGAGCCGCGATCCTGATGAGCCAGGTCGATCAACACTGACCTCAGGTTGCGAGCATCGTCCAGCGGGCTGGGGAAAAATACCCTTTCCGTTTCGTCGCCCAGGGCAAGATCGATTCCATCAATATCGATCCCGGTCATGATCCATCCCTTCGAGCTTTTGGCAGTGAAATGACTGGCAATAGCCGCGATTGCACCAAGATGGTCGGCATTCATATGGTCGAGCGCGGCCTGCTCGGCTTCGCAGACCGCTTCGCTGGCGGGACCTGTCGCCAGGAGATCAGCCCGGTCGATCAGGTAAGCCTTGCCAAAGCCGCCATTGAGGCTGGCCCGTTGCGGCTCGAGCCGAAACATCGCGAAGTCGGCGAGCCCGATGTACAGATTTGCCTTGGGGTTGCGGTTCAGGTAGCGCCGCCTTGCCCGCATATCGTCACGACTGCCGGCATCAAGCTCTTTGGCAAGGCAGACCAGTGAGATTCGTGGATGAGCCAACGGATCGCCCTTGCCGGGCTGTCCAAGCAATAGCGAACATCGTGCATCAACTTGAATGGCTGGAGTATGGGGCGAAAGCGCCGAGACAAGAATCAGTGGCGCGCCATCAATGTCGGTCGCCACTCCAACGCGGCTGACCACAGGCTCTCCCGTTTCAGGGGCCAGTGCCGCGAGCGCGCCAGAACGCGCCGTGCGAACCAGCCTCCGAGCGAGCCTGATGGCGCTGGCGTCGGTGTCGCGTATGATGCCTTTGGCCGCCTCGTTCACATGTTCTCCGAAAATCGATCGATGGAATTCAACTCCTCTGGCTGCGCCCGGTTTGGCAAGACTTTCCATGCCCGCCGCGAGGACACTATTTCGACGCCATGCGCAATGCGCCGTCGAGCCTTATGACCTCGCCGTTCAGCATCTGATTGCCGATAATATGGAGCACAAGAGCCGCAAATTCGGAGGGCTCGCCGAGCCTTGGCGGAAATGGAACGGAGGCGCCGAGCGAGTCCTGTGCCTCTTGGGGCAAGCCTTTCAGCATTGCCGTGCCAAAAATGCCTGGCGCGATGGTCATGACACGAATGCCGATTCGAGCGAATTCCCGCGCCAGAGGCAAAGTCATGCTGACCACCCCGCCCTTCGATGACGCATAAGCCGCCTGTCCGATCTGCCCATCATAGGCTGCGATCGATGCCGTGTTGATGATTACGCCGCGCTCGCCGCCGTCAAGCGGATCGACCCTGGCAATCTGGTCTGCGACCAGTCTCACCACATTGAACGTCCCGATCAGATTGACTTCGATCACATTCCGAAACGCCTCAAGCGAATGTGGGCCTTCGCGGCCGAGCGTCTTCGCGGCGATGGCGATGCCTGCGCAATTGACGAGAATTCGCGGCGGTGCGAACTCCCGGATCGTCTCGGCAATTGCCGCTTCGACATTCTCGGGGTCTGCGACATCGCATTCGATGGCAATGCCGGCTATTTCGGATGCGACCTTGTCAGCTGGTGAAGTGCCAAGATCGAAGATTGCCACCTTTGCCCCGGCAGCGGACAGCCCGCGGGCGACTGCCTCGCCGAGCCCGGAGCCGCCACCTGTGACGACCGCAGTGTGTCCGAGCGGATTCATACGAGGTCAACCGCCTTCTCGGAGGGGAGAGCCGCTTGCACGATTTGCGGTACGGGCTCAGCCGACTTCGCCTGATCCGCGTGGCAAATTTCACCTGTCAGCAGGGCCGCAGAACCTGGCAGAAATTCAACCATGAGCAGACGGTTCTGATCGACCGGATGAGGCATGGAAAGCTGGTCACGCGGAATCCGGTTAAAACCGAGAGGTCCGTAATATGGTTCGTCGCCCACCAAGATCACCACCGGCGCTCCCGCCTTTTCAGCGGCTTCGAGTGCAATTCTGACAAGCCTGCGACCTATGCCGACATTCTGGAAGGCGGGACGAACCGCGAGCGGCCCGAGCAGCAGCGCGCGGCCATGGCCAGCGGCGATCCGGGTGAAGCGGACGGACGCGACGACTTCCTCGCCAAATGTTGCGACGAAGGACAGGCGCCGCTCGTGCGGAC
>JBKJRE010000600.1:0-9771 GCA_046594775.1 Rhizobiaceae bacterium
GGTAGTCAACATCTGTGGAGAGGCTCCATTGGTTTTTGCACGGTCGCTTTCAGGTCGTCTGTCACCTTGGAGAAATATTCTGTTAACCCTAACGGATGGTTAAGGAACGCCTCGCAACAGCGAACGGGAAGCAGCCGCATGCCGATAGAATTCACGAAAACGAAGCTGAAGGCAGCCCGTCCGGTGCGTCTCGTGAAGCAGGGCGACCTGGCCAGCGCCGGGTTGAGCGAGAAAGAAATGACCTGGGCGCAAGCCAACGGCTTTTCCGGCGAAGCAGGCCGCACGCTGCTCTTGCCAGGTACGGATGGCGCGGTTTCTGCCGCTCTTCTGGGTATCGGCAATGATACCGACACATCGCCGCTGTTAGCCGGAGCCTTGGCCAAATCTCTGCCTGCAGGCGACTGGCATCTTGCCGGGAAGTTTCCAGACCCCGATCTGACCCTGCTGGGCCTGATACTCGGGAGCTACGCGTTTACCCGCTACGGCAAGAATTCCGGAGCCAAGGTCCGCGTGGCCTCGCCGTCGGGGGTAGACTTGGCCCGCCTGCATCGCATTGCCGAGGGGGTATTCCTGACGCGGGATCTGGTCAACACGCCGACCAGCGACATGGGGCCCGATGAACTTGAACGGTCGGTCCGGCGACTGGCGAAAAAGCACAAGGCGAAGGTTACGGTTGTTTCTGGCGACGATTTGATTGCCAGAAACTTTCCGATGATTCATGCCGTCGGACGTGCATCGGACAAAGCCCCGCGCCTGATCGACATGGTCTGGGGCGAAAAGGCCGCACCCAAGGTGACGCTTGTCGGCAAGGGCGTGTGTTTCGACACGGGTGGTCTCGATATCAAGCCTGCCAGTGGCATGCTGCTGATGAAGAAGGATATGGGGGGCGCGGCCAATGTGCTCGGTCTCGCATCGATGATCATGTCTGCGGGTCTGAAAGTCAGGCTGCGTGTTCTTATCCCGGCCGTAGAGAACGCGATTGCCGGCAACGCATTTCGCCCTGGCGATGTTCTCATGAGCCGCAAGGGCCTGTCTGTAGAGATCGGCAATACGGATGCCGAGGGACGACTGGTCCTGGCCGATGCATTGGCGCTCGCTGATGAGGAGGAGCCCCAATTGTTGATCGATATGGCGACACTGACCGGGGCGGCGCGCGTGGCGCTCGGCCCTGATCTGCCGCCATTTTATACCGACGATGAATTGCTTGCCTCGGAACTGGCCGTCTCCGCAACAGAGTGCGAAGATCCATTGTGGCGCATGCCTCTGTGGCGCCCCTATGCCGCCAATCTGGCATCCAAGATTGCCGACATGAACAATGTCACGTCAGACGGCTTTGCGGGTTCCATAACGGCTGCCCTTTTTCTGAAGCGCTTTGTCGAAAGGACGTCCGCCTGGGCGCATTTCGACATCTTCGCCTGGAACCCCAAAGATCGGCCGCATGCACCCTCTGGGGGTGAGGCGCAGGCCATACGCGCGCTTGAGCGGCTGATTTCTCGTCGTTTCGGCTGAAGACAGCTTCCCGCTCGCCAATTCGAACGAAACGGATACGAAATCATTTCAGCGCATGATGCCTCTATGACAATCTCATTGCGGCCGATCCAGGCCCTGCAACTGTGGCAGAAGGTGACCCTTTCACAGGTGCGCGACCAGGCACCTGATCTGACATTGCGTCAGATGGCGATCTTGCTCACGGTCTATCTTGAGAGACCGCCGCACACGGTCAGGGGTCTAGCGGCAAAACTCGATGTGACGAAGCCTGTGATCACCCGCGCGCTGGACACGATGGGCAGGCTGAAGCTGGTGTCGAGGCATCGGGACGAACAGGACAGGCGCAACGTTCTCGTCAAGCGAACTGTCGAAGGAGCACTCTATGTCGAGAGCCTGGGCGATGTTATCATTGCTGAAGGATTGGAGTTGCCGATTTGAGTGTTTACGATAAGCGGCTGCATGCTGTTAGGCCCGATCTTGCCGACGCCAGGCTTGAAGGGCATGTCGCCTCTGAACGGTTTGTTGCAGGTCGGCCTGCGCGTATCGCGGTCGCGGTCGCAGATTTGCGCAGGGAGCCCAGGTCAGGCGCGGGGCTGAGTAATCAGTTGCAGCGTGGCGACGACGTAATGTGTTTTGAAGAGGTCGACGGGTGGGCCTGGGTCCAGGGTCGACGCGATGGATATGTCGGCTACGTTGAGGCAGTCTGTCTCGGGGACGCGACCAGTTTGCTGACACATCTGGTCACGGCCCCGCGGACATTCATCTACCCCGGACCCGACCTCAAGCTGGCCCGGACAGGTGCGTTGTCTATGGGAGCCTCTCTTTCGGTTGAGAACTTCGTTGAAACGCGCGGCACGTGCTATGCGGTGCTCTCCTCCGGTGACTTTGTCATCGCTGAGCATTTGCGTCCTGTCGATAAGCATGCAGCCGACTTCGTTGCCATCGCAGAAAAACTGATTCATACGCCCTATCTTTGGGGCGGCTCAACCGGTTTCGGCATCGATTGCTCGGGGCTTGTTCAACTTTCGATGCGGATGGCCGGTCGCGATGTTCTACGCGATTCTGACATGCAGTCGGAGACGGTCGGTGAAACTTTCGACGTGGGTGACGGCTTTTCCGATCTGCGCCGCGGCGATTTGGTATTCTGGAAGGGTCACGTCGCGATCCTGACCAGCCCCGAATGGATAATCCACGCGAACGGCCACACAATGCTGGTATCTCACGAGCGCCTGGCGGACGCGATCGACCGGATTGGCTATCTCTATGGTGCGCCGACCGGGTTCCGGCGACCGTAGAAATTGTCCGTGCGAGTTAGCCTGAACCGCGTTCAATAGCCGGCGCTGCGGTCGACCAAATTCTGAAGCGGTTCGCCGCGCTCAAAGGCGGCCATCTGCTCAAGCATTGGCTCGACCAGATGAACCGGGTCCGACGTTGCCGCAGCGTGCGGCGTCACGAATACCCCAGGGTGGTTCCACAGCGGGCTGGTCCTCGGCAGCGGCTCAACCTCAAACACATCCAGGCTCGCTTCCTTCAATGTTCCGTCTTCGAGGGCGCGCAGGATATCTGCGTCTTTCTGCAGCTTTCCGCGCCCGGCATTGATGAGAACGGCGCCGCCGAGCCCATTGCGTTTTCGCAACTCGCGCAGCAATTCATAGTTGATGATTCCGGTGGTTTGCGCGGTAAGCGGCAACAGAACCACGAGCATGTCTGTGGCATTCAGGAAAGGGATCAGCCCGTCATCGCCGTAAAAAGTCGCGACATCGGTCATCGTCTGTTCCCTCCTGCTCCAGCCATTGACCCGGAATCCGGCGGCAAGAAGCGTATGAGCCGCAGCGCGTCCTAGCGTTCCCAGTCCCATAATTCCGACGGCAATGTCGCTGGCCGGCCTCTGCGCGGGTTCCCGCCAGATCTTCCTTTTTTGCTGCGCCCTGAAAAGCGAGCCTTGCCTATGGTGGTCCAGCACCCGCCACAGCACATATTCAGTCATGAACTGGGTAAGGTTCTTGTCGACGACGCGGATGACCGGCACATCAGGCACGCTTGGGTCGGCGAAAATGTGATCGACGCCGGCGCCGATCGAGAAGATTGCCCGCAGATTAGGCAGGCCCGAAAGTAGGTTCGGTCGCTGCTTCCACACCACGGCGTAGGTGATTGAAGGGTCATTCGGACCATCCGGCTCGGTCACAACCTCGCGTGTCCTGGATAGAAGCTCAAACCACAGCCTGGGATTGAATGCGGTCACAGACAGCAGGATTCGACCTCGTTTTTTTTCAGGCATCAGCTTCCTCTGAAACTTCCCGCATTATTCGCTGACGACGCCCGTCGCCGCAGTCTCGATCCTGAACGCCGCCGAGATCAGTGCCTTTGTATAGTCGGATTGCGGCCGCTCGAAAATCTGTTCGGCCGGGCCTGACTCGACGATCTTGCCGTTACGCATGACAATGACGTCGTTGGCGAGCGCCCTGACGACTTTCAGATCATGGCTGATGAAGAGATAGGCCAGATCATGCTTGGCCTGCAGATTGCGCAGCAGGTCAACCACCTGCGCCTGAACGCTCATATCAAGCGCGGAAGTGGGCTCGTCCAGCATCACGAATTTCGGCTTCAGCACCATTGCTCGGGCTATCGCGATACGCTGGCGCTGACCTCCGGAAAACTCATGCGGGTAGCGGAACCGGGTTTCCGGATCGAGCCCGACTTCGTTGAGCACGTCAACGACCCGGCGATCCCGATCCTCGGCCGAAAGGCCCTGTTCGTGGATGCTCAGCCCTTCCTCGATGATTTCCGACACGGACATGCGGGGGCTAAGCGATCCGTACGGGTCTTGAAAGACAATCTGCAGCTCTCGGCGAAGCGGCCGCATGGCGCTGAACGAAAGCGCATCGATATCCTGGCCGTCGAAATGAATACTGCCCTGAGAGGATATCATGCGCGCCAGCGCCAGACCAAGAGTCGTCTTGCCCGATCCGGACTCGCCGACGACACCGAGCGTCTGGCCGGCGCGTACCGTCACGTCGACCCCGTCGACGGCCTTCACATTGTCCACAGTCTTGCGAAAGAATCCCTGTTTGATCGGGAACCAAACCTTGATGTCCTCGCCCGACATGACAGTCTTGGCCGATGCATCGGCGGCCGGCGGTTGGCCCTTGGGTTCGGCGGCCAGAAGGTGGCGCGTGTACTCGTGCTGCGGGTTGGAGAAAATCTCGCTCGTCGGTCCGGTTTCGACGATCTTGCCATGCGTCATTACGCAGACACGGTCGGCGATCTTGCGCACGATGCCGAGATCGTGGGTGATGAACAGCATCGACATGCCAAGTCGCGCCTTCAAATCGGCGAGCAGCTCGAGGATTTGCGCCTGCACGGTCACATCGAGCGCTGTGGTTGGTTCGTCTGCGATCAGCAGTTCCGGCTCGTTGGCGAGCGACATCGCGATCATGACGCGCTGCCGCTGTCCTCCCGACAGTTGATGTGGATAGGCGCCCAGGCGCTTTTCCGGGTCGCGAATTCCGACTTCATGGAAAAGCTCCAGCGTTCGCGCCCGCGCTTGCTTGTCGCCCATTCCCTGATGCAGGGAAAGCACCTCGACGATCTGCTGCTCGATCGTGTGCAGCGGATTGAGAGATGTCATCGGCTCCTGGAAGATCATGGTGACCTTGTTGCCGCGCACCTGCCGCAATTCATTCTCGCTTTGCGAAAGCAGATCCTCTCCCTTGAACAGGATTCGGCCCGATGGATGGCTGGCCGACGGGTAGGGCAGGAGCTTCAGCACCGACAGCGCCGACACCGATTTGCCAGATCCGGATTCGCCGACCAGCGCCACCGTCTCTCCCCTGCCGATGTCGAAGGAGATATGGTCGACTGCAGTGACGCTGTTGCCGCCCTGCGTAAACGCGACGGAAAGGTCCTGGACCGAAAGGAGGGGGGCATCGGTCACTTGAAGGTCTTCCTGGGGTCGAAGGCGTCGCGGGTGGCTTCACCGACAAAAATCAGAAGTGACAGCATCAACGAGATGACCACGAAGCCGGAAAGACCCAGCCAGGGTGCATTGAGATTGCTCTGACCCTGCCGCAAGAGCTCTCCGAGCGACGCCGAACCGGGAGGCAGGCCGAAACCCAGGAAGTCAAGTGACGTCAAGGTCGTGATCGATCCGTTGAGGATGAATGGCAGGAACGTCAAGGTCGCCACCATCGCGTTTGGCAGCAGATGGCGATACATGATGGTCCCATTGGAAACGCCAAGCGCGCGCGCCGCATTGACATATTCAAAGTTTCGGGCGCGCAGGAACTCCGCCCTCACGACGCCGACAAAGGCTGTCCACGAGAACAGCAGCATCAGGCCCAGCAGAATGAAGAATCCCGGTGGCAGCACCGCCGCCACGATCAGCAGAAGGTAAAGAACCGGAATTGCCGTCCAGATTTCGATGAAACGCTGAAACAGCAGATCCACCATGCCGCCGAAATAGCCTTGCACGGCGCCGGCCGAGACGCCGATCAAGGCTGAACCAAGTGTCAGGATGAGGCCGAACAGCACGGAGATGCGGAAACCGTAGATAACGCGGGCAAGAACGTCACGCGCCTGATCGTCGGTACCGAGCCAATTCCAATTGCCGATGGTGCAGTTCTGGTCGGCAACGCCAAGCGGATAGCGTTGGCAGCGCGTCTCCTTGTCATACATCCACGTTGGCTTGGAGGGAGCCGCTTGCGGAATATCATTGTTCACCGTCCGATACGAATAGCGTACAGGCGGCCACAGTATCCAGCCATTGGCACCTATCTCGTCTGAGATCACAGGATCGCGATAGTCGGTTACGGCCAGAAATCCGCCGAACTTCTCCTCCGGATAATCGATGGCGAAAGGCAGCAGCAATTCGCCATTGTAGTAGGCCAGGATGGGTCGGTCATTGGCGATCACCTCGGCGATCAGCGACAGGCCGAACAGAGCAAGAAAGATCCAGAGCGACCAGAATCCACGTCGGTTGGCCTTGAAGCTCTGCCAGCGACGCCGGTTGAGCGGCGACAACCAGGGCTTCTCGTGTCGGGCCGGCGGCGTATCAGCCAGCGCCATCAGACATCTCTCCGGTCGAAGTCTATGCGCGGATCGATCCAGGTGTAGGTAAGGTCGGAGATCAGACTGATGAAAAGTCCCATGAGAGAGAAGATATAAAGGTTGGCAAAGACAACGGGGTAGTCGCGGTCCAGCACTGAGCGGAAGCCGAGCAGTCCAAGACCGTCGAGAGAGAAGATGTTCTCGATGAGCAGGGAGCCGGTGAAAAAGGCCGAGATGAAGGCGCCTGGAAAGCCGGCAATTATGATCAGCATGGCGTTGCGGAATACGTGGCCGTAAAGCACCTGCCGTTCCGACAGCCCTTTCGCGCGCGCAGTAACCACATACTGCTTGCGGATCTCGTCGAGGAACGAATTCTTTGTGAGTAGCGTGGTGGTGGCGAAGGCCGAAAGCACCATGGCCGTCAGTGGCAGCGCCAGGTGCCAGAAATAGTCGAGTATCTTGCCGCCGAGCGAAAGCTGGTCAAAGTTTTCCGAGGTCAGCCCGCGTAGCGGAAACCAGTCGAAGAACGAGCCGCCAGCGAAAAATACCATCAGCATGATGGCGAACAGAAAGCCGGGAATGGCGTATCCGACGATAACGATGCCGCTTGTCCAGATGTCGAAGACCGAGCCGTCCTTGACCGCCTTCCGGATCCCGAGCGGGATCGAGATCAGATAGGACAGGAGCGTGATCCATAGGCCGATCGAGATAGACACGGGCATCTTTTCGAGGATCAGGTCGAGTACCGAGATGTCGCGAAAATAGCTGTCGCCGAAATCGAAGCGGGAGTAGTTCCAAAGCATCATGCCAAAGCGCTCGAGCGGGGGCTTGTCGAACCCGAACTGCTTTTCGAGCTTGGCGATAAATTCGGCGTCGAGGCCCTGTGCGCCACGATATTTCGACGAGCCTTCGCCACCTTCGGCAAATCCGCTGCCACCCGCCACGCCATCGCCGCCCCCGCCACCTAGACGGTCGCTGCCCTGACCTGTCAGCTTGGCGATCACCTGTTCGACCGGTCCACCGGGCGCGAACTGAATGACGGCAAAGGAAATCGCCATGATGCCGAGCAATGTCGGGATCATCAGCAGGACGCGCCTGAGGATATAGGCGCCCATCAGGCCAGGACCTTCGGCACCGCGGACTGCGGAACACGTCTTTGTGCCTGACGTCCGTTCGAAATTCCATTCCTGCGGCTTTTCAACCGCTCCCCGGACTGCTGTCTACCCCTTGCCAATCGCCGCCGCCTTGTCCTTGTCGAACCACCACATTGCCTCGACCGGAAAACCATAGTCGGGCTTGGGCTCTTGGTAACCGAACATGTCCCAGAAGGCGACCCGATGATTCGCCGAGAACCAATTTGGAATCCAGTCTCGCCGTGCGCGCAAGACCCGGTCGAGCGAGCGCATCGCCGTGATCAGGCTCTGCCTGTCCTCGGCCTGCCCGACGGCGTCTATCAATGCGTCGACGGAAGGGTCCGAGGTGCCCGAAAGATTTCTCGAGCCGCTCAGGCTTGCGGCCTTTGAATGGAACAGCCCCTCGATCTCGTCGCGGGTTGGTGTCGCGCTGAAGGACAGCGCCATCGAAATGAGGTCGAAGTCGAAGATTGCCTGGCGCGCCTGATATTGCGCCGCGTCGACCAGCCGGATCGATGCGTCGATGCCGATTGACCTCATGATCTCGGTCCAGGGGCCGAAGACACGCGCAAATGCGTCATCGTCGATGAGAAGCTCAACGCTGAGGCGCTCGTTTCGGTCGTTGACGCGGAACGCGCCCGACCGTTTCCAACCCGTCTTGTCAAGGAGCCTGGAAGCGTTGCCGAGGATGTTCCGGTCGCGACCCGATCCATCCGAAACCGGCTGGGTGACGGCCTCGCCAAAGGCATCCTCCGGTATGGCTCCCCTCAGCGGTTCGAGCAGAGCCAGCTCGTCAGCAGACGGCATGCCGATGGCTTTGTAGTCCGAACGCTCGAAACAGGACTGCGACCGCTCGTAGGCATTGTAGAAAAGGTTGCGGTTCGTCCATTCGAAGTCGAAGCACATGGCAATCGCCTGGCGCATCCGTGGATCGCGGAAACGCTCCCTGCGCTGGTTGACAGCGACGGCCTGCATGGACGGTCGCTTCTCGCCCGCAAATTCGCGCTTGACGACCTTGCCAGCATTGACGGCAGGGAAGTCGTAACCGGTCGCCCAAATGCGGGAAGTGAATTCCTGGCGATATTGGATATCGCCCTTCTTGAAGGCTTCGAACGCGGCCTGACGTTCGCGATAGAACTCGATACGGATGCGCTCGAAATTATGGAGGCCACGATTAATAGGCAGATCGCGCGCCCAGTAGTCTGCCACGCGTTCGAATTCGATAGTCCGGCCAGCGGCAATCTTGCCGACTCGATAGGGACCGGAGCCGAGCGGTGTAGTCAGCCCTGAGCTGCTGAACGGATTGTCGGTGAAATAACGCCTTGACAGGATCGGAAACGCCACGACATCGAGCACGGTTCGCGCTGATTGCTCTCCGGAAAAAGTGAGGCGCAGAGTTTGCGGGTCCGGCGTCGTGGCGGACTTCATGTGGGTCAGCGGCAGAAGCAGGCTAGGATGGCCTTCGGACTTGAAGAGGTTGAAGCTGAACGCTGCGTCCTCCGCGGTCAGGGGCGTGCCGTCATGGAAACGGGCATCGGGCCTCAGCGTGAACTCGAAGCTGTTGCGATCCGGCGACAGTGTGACAGTTTCCGCCACCACGCCGTAGAGCGCATCTGGTTCGTCCAGAACGACCGTCATCAGCGAGTCGAAGCACAGTTCCATACGCGGCGGCGAATCGCCCTTAGGCACGAAGGAATTCAGTGTATTGAACGTCTGGGTATTCTGGTTGTAGAGCCAGTTCGGTGGCTGGAAGTTGAACGTGCCGCCCTTGGGAGCGTCCGGGTTCACATAGTCCAGATGCTCGAAATCAGGCCCGTATTTCAGGTCGCCGAATGCCGACAGGCCGTGGTGCTTTGTCTCGACAGGCGTTTTCGCGAAGGCGGAAGGGGAAAGCGTCGGCGCGGCCAAGGCTGTTCCTGCGAGTGCGATGAAATCGCGCCGGGATATCCCGCGGCCACGCATCAGTTAACCGACTCGTATTTCGACGCCAGAGCCGCTTCTTTGTCGGGATCGATCCACCAGGATTCCAGATCGACGCCGATGTAACTTGGCTGCTTCTCAGGCATCCCGAACTTGTCCCAGCTGGCGATCCACACTTTCGGCA
>JBKJRE010000603.1:0-3058 GCA_046594775.1 Rhizobiaceae bacterium
CCTCGATGGCGTGGCGATCCGCTAGGAAGGCGACGCAGTCGCGATGTGGAGCATCGGGCAAGTTGCGTGACGCCGCGGGCGCCCGCCAGCGGGAAACCCTTCGGGCCGGGTCAATTCGAGCCAAATCCATCGGGCTTCGTCTCGAATTGCCTCCGGCAGAATGATTCAATCTAACCTTAAAACGCTCTAAGGCCAGTCGTTGCGCCGCAACAGCCAGCGCAGCACCGAGCGCAAGGTCAGCCGGAAGCTTCACCTTTCAAGACGACATTGTGGCTCTTGTCTTCCTTGGGCCGATCAGGCGGCATCTGCGCGCCGGTGACCACGTAGTAGATGGTCTCGGCAATGTTGGTCGCGTGGTCGCCGATGCGTTCGATGTTCTTGGCGCAGAAAAGAAGATGCGTGCAAGGCGTGATGTTGCGCGGATCTTCCATCATGTAAGTGAGCAATTCGCGGAAAAGGGAGGTGTACATGGCGTCTATCTGGTCGTCGCGGTTGCGCATGAAGACCAGTCGCTCGACAGATCGTGAGGCATACACGTCCAGCACTTCCTTGAGCTGGGTCAGGGCCAGTTCGGCGAGCGCCTGCAGCCCGCGAAACAGGCTGAGCGGCTGACGCGCCTCGGTGACCGCGACCACCCGCTTGGCAATGTTCTTGCCCAGATCGCCGACGCGCTCCAGATCGGCGGCGATGCGGATCGCGCCGATGATTTCGCGCAGGTCATCGGCCATCGGCTGGCGCTTGGCGATCAACACGATTGACTTGTCGTCGATCTCGCGCTGGTTCTCATCGAGAAAGGTGTCGTCTTCGATCACCTTGAGCGCGAGACCGGCATCCGAATTTACCAGTGCATTCATGGCCTGGTCGACCATGCGCTCGGCGTGGCCGCCCATCGCCGCAATGCGGTTGGAGATGTATTTCAGTTCCTCGTCGAAGGAGCGGACGATATGCGTGTTCATGGCTGTTCCAGCTTGCTCGAAGCGACTCAGGGCTCATGTCGCTTCGATCATCGCTGATAGGCCAGGCAGATGACAGAAAAAAGAAAAAACCGGCCGCTACCTCACAGGCAGGTGCACCGTAAAGGACGCGCCGTCGCCGACCTCCGACTTGATCGTCAGGCGGGCATTGTGGCGGGTCAATATGTGCTTGACGATCGACAGACCGAGCCCGGTGCCCTTCCGGGCGCGGCTGGTATCGACATCGACCCGGTAGAAGCGTTCGGTGATGCGGGGAATATGTTCCTCCGCTATACCGGGCCCATAGTCGCGAATGGTGACATCTACTTCTGATCCGGCGGCGGCGCCGGTTTCGATCGAAACTGTCACGCGGCCGCCCGACTGGCCGTATTTGCAGCCGTTCTCAAGCAGGTTCTCGAAAACCTGGAAGAGTTCGTCACGATCGCCCCGGACATGGACAGGCTCCTCGCCGAAATGGCGCTCGATGACGACGCCCGACTCCTTGGCCAGGGGGCTGAGTGACTCGATCACGCTGTTGACGATCAGTCTTACGTCAACAGTAGCGCCGGGCGGGAGATACGGCTTCATCTCGAGGCGGGAAAGAGACAGCATATCGTCGATCAGCCGCGCCATGCGCGCGGTCTGGCTCTGCATGATCTGCAGGAAATGGTCGCGCGCCGCAGCATCGTTCCTGGCCGGCCCGCGCAGCGTTTCGACAAACCCGGCAATCGAGGCCAGAGGCGTGCGCATCTCATGGCTGGCATTGGCGATGAAATCGGCGCGCATGCGATCGATGCGGCGCGTTTCGCTTTGATCCTTGAAGACGAGAACGAACAGCCCGGTGCCGCGGCCGATGGCCGAGGCCGTCACCCTGTAAACGCGTTCGATTGGGACCCGCTCGGAGAAGTCCACCACTTCCGACGGGACCTTACCGCTCCGGACGCGTTCGACCAACGCCTGCATCTCGGGGGCTCGGAACTTCATCAGCAGCGACATTCCGGGCTCGATCACGCCAAACGCCACACGCGCCGCATCGTTGGCAAGGACAGCTTGACCGACAGCATCGAAGATGACGATCGGATCGCTGACGGCGGCCGCGAGGCTCTGTGCGGTCAAGCCGTCAAGCCCGCTGCGTTCGGCTGCCGCCGCCTGGTCGGCCTGGCGTTGGCCGCGCGTTCGCCGCGGCGCCAGCGCCGTCACCGCGAAAAGCAGTATGATGGCGGCGAAGGTGACCAGACCCGCCCCGTCGCTGGCATAGTGGACGGCCAGGAGCGCCAGGACGCCAGCCGAAAGCGTCCAGCGGTTCTGCGCCAGCCTGCCGGCAACGAGGCTGCCGAACCGCCGTGCCTGCTCCTGGCGTCTTGTGTCGGCCATCCGCCCTTCCTGGTGGAGGAGGCTCTAGTAAGAAGCCTTAACTTCGCGCTGGACCCTCCGGGAAGCACCCAATAGCATGATTGGGAAATCAGGAAAGATTGTAGGATGAAAAAGAGCGCGGCAAACCCGGCGCAAGCCCAAAAGGCAGACCCTCTCAAGATCAATGTCGACGGGGTTGCGCGCGAGTTCGACATATACGACCCGAAGCTGCCGGACTGGATCGGCGACAAGGCGCTCGAGTCGGACGGCTATCCCTATGAAAACAAAATGAAATCCAAGGACTACGCAAAGCAGTTGGAGAAGCTGCAAATCGAACTGGTCAAATTGCAGGCCTGGCAACAGCAGACCGGAACCCGCGTGTTGATCCTGTTCGAGGGCCGCGACGCGGCCGGCAAGGGCGGAACAATCGGCGCGATGCGCTACTACATGAACCCGAGAACGGCGCGCAACGTGGCGCTGACCAAGCCCACCGAAACCGAACGCGGGCAGTGGTACTATCAGCGCTATATCGCGCATTTTCCGACGGCGGGTGAGTTCGTGACCTTCGACCGGTCATGGTACAACAGGGCGGGAGTGGAACCGGTCATGGGTTTTTGCACTCCACAGGAGCACCGACAGTTTCTGAAGGAGACGCCCGGCTTCGAGAAGCTCATCGTCGATGATGGAATCCAGTTCTTCAAGATCTGGCTGAATGTCGGGCAGGAGATGCAGCTGAAGCGTTTCCACGATCG
>JBKJRE010000623.1:0-4581 GCA_046594775.1 Rhizobiaceae bacterium
GCCCGAGACCAGCGCCCGGCTGAAGCAGGACAGGTCGTGGCCTGTGTCGGCGGCGCGGTCGAGCATCACCTTCAGAATGTCTACTGCGGCACGCCGGACTTTCTGAAGGTGATGCTCGACCGCGCCGCCGACACAGGCCACGACCTGTCCTGCTTCAGCCGGGCGCTGGTCTCGGGCGGCGCGCTGTTTCCCTCGCTGCGCGATGAATACCGGGCGCGCGGCGTTCTTGTCCTGCAATGCTACGCCACGGCGGAATTCGGCGTCATCGCCTATGAGAGCGCCGACGCGGACGGCGCGCCCCATCCCGGCATGGTGGTCAACGAAAACCTGATCCTCGAGATCGTACGGCCCGGCACCGGCGACCCGGTTCCAGACGGCGAGGTCGGCGAGGTGGTGGTGACGGGTTTCAACCCCGCCTATCCGCTGGTCAGGCTCGGCACCGGCGACCTGTCTTCTGTCCTGCCCGGCGCCTCGCCTTGCGGACGCGGCAACATCCGCATCGCCGGCTGGCGCGGCCGCGCCGACCAGCGCACCAAGATCAAGGGGATGTTCGTCGATCCGAGGCAGGTGGCCGAGATCGTCAGCCGGCATCCGGAGATCGCCCGGGCCCGGCTGGTGGTGGCGCGCGACGGCGAGCGCGACGTGATGACGCTGCATGCCGAGCCGGCGACGGCGGCGGCCCTGGACATCAAATCGATCGAGGCGACGCTGCGGGACCTGACCGGGCTGGGCGGCAGCGTGGCGGCGGCCGAGCCCCATAGCCTGCCCAATGACGGCGTGGTCATCGCCGACCAGCGCGACTATCCGAAATAGCCTGCGCCGTCCCGCTGTCCGTGCGCCCCAAGAGAAGGCCGCTTTTTGCTTGCATCGCCGAATTTCGGGTGTGAACATTGTGGCTGGCTTCACGGAGACAAAACCGTCACCCAAGAGCGCTGGACGCTCGGCCGACGAGTTCAACGGGAGACTTTGATGAAAAAGATCGCTGCGATTGCCGCGCTGTCGGCTTCTGCCTTCGGATTTTCGGCGCAGGCATCCTTCGCCGACTACACATTGACCATTTTGCACATCAACGACTGGCACAGCCGCATCGAGAGCAACAACAAGTATGAATCGACCTGTTCGGCCGAGGAAGAGACCGAGGGCAAGTGCATAGGCGGCGCGGCAAGGCTGGTGACGGCGATCGCCGACGAGCGCGAGAAGCTCGACGGCCAGAACGTGCTGCTCCTGAATGGCGGCGACAATTTCCAGGGCTCGCTCTTCTACACCACCTACAAGGGCGCGGTGGAAGCCGAGTTCCTGAACCAGATGAAATTCGACGCCATGACCGTCGGCAACCACGAGTTCGACGATGGCGAGGACGCGCTGGCGCCGTTTCTCGACGTCATCAAATTTCCGGTGCTGTCGGCCAACGTGAAGGCCAGCGCCGCCTCCAAGGTCGGCGACCGGATCAAGCCGTCGATCGTGCTCGAGGTCGGCGGCCAGAAGATCGGCATCATCGGCGCCGTGACCACCGACACGCCGGAAGTTTCCTCGCCCGGTCCCAACATCGCCATCGAGGACGACATCAGGACGATCACCGCCGAGGTGGAGAAGCTGAAGGCCGAGGGCGTCAACAAGATCATCGCGCTGACCCATGTCGCCTATCCGCGCGACAAGGAGGAGATCGCCAGGATACCGGGGGTCGACGTGGTGGTGGGCGGCCACTCGCACTCGCTGCTGTCGAACACCGACGACAAGGCCGAAGGCCCCTACCCGACGATGATCGACAACCCCGACGGTTACAAGGTGCCGGTGACGCAGGCCGCTTCCTACTCCAAGTATCTCGGCGAATTCACCGTGACCTTCGATGACGACGGCATCGTCAAGGACGCCAAGGGCGATCCGATCTTTCTCGACAGTTCGGTCAAGCCGGACGCGACCGTGCTGGCGCGCGTCAAGGAGCTCGCCGGACCGATCGAGGAACTGAAGACCAGGGAAGTCTCGGAGACCACCGCGCCTATCGACGGCAGCCGCGACACCTGCCGCGCGCAGGAATGCGAGATGGGCAATCTCATTGCCGACGCCATGCTCGACCGCGTCAAGGGCCAGGGCGTGACCATCGCCCTGCAGAATGGCGGCGGCATCCGCGCCTCGATCGACCAGGGCGTGGTGACGATGGGCGAAGTGCTGACCGTGCTGCCGTTCCAGAACACGCTGGCGACCTTCGAGATCAGCGGCAAGGACATCGTCGACTCGCTCGAGGGCGGCGTCAGCGAGATCGAGGAAGGCAAGGGCAAATTTCCGCAGGTCGCGGGACTGAAATTCTCCTTCGACAAATCGGTGGCGCCGAACGAAGGGCGCATCAAGTCGGTCGAGGTGATGGATGGCGGCGCCTGGGCGCCGATCGATCCGGCGAGGAAATATATGGTGGCGACCAACAATTTCGTGCGCAAGGGCGGCGACGGCTACAAGCTGTTCGAGACCAACGCCGAAAAGGTCTATGATTACGGTCCGGGCCTGGAGCAGGTGGTTGCCGATTATCTGACGGCTAACCGGCCCTATACGCCGACGCTCGACGGCCGCATCACGGCAATCGCAGCAGCCGAGCCGATGCCGGCGGAGGCGCCCGCCGAGACGGCTCCTGCCGAAGCGGCTCCCGTAGAGGCAGCCCCCGCCGCTGCGGAACCCGTGTTTCCGGATCTGCCCGCCGGTTCCGCCGACATAGCCAACACACCGCCGACGATGGCCGCCGAACCGGCGCCGGCAGAGGCCGCGGCGCCCGCCGATGCCGCGCCTGTCGGGCCGGCGCCGATGGAGGCAGCACCCGAGAAGATGGCCGAGGGCAGCCATGTCATCGAGCCGGGCGACTCGCTGTGGAAGATCGCGGCGAAATATTATGGCTCGGGCGCGAAATGGAAGACGATCGCCGATGCCAACCCGGACGCCAATCCGGACGATCTGAAGATCGGCGCGACACTGAAGATTCCGCCAGCCGGATGATCGCCGCCGGGCAACGACAGCAAAGGGCCCGCATTGGCACGGCGGGCCTTTTTGATCTTCGGCGACTGCGTCCACGCGCTGCATTGAAAACCCGGCCCGCGCCGCTAGTTTGAGCGCTGCGGGAGAGACCGATGATGAATTCTGAACCCAGGCGCATTGCTGCCAAGGCGCTCGGCCGATTGCCGGCCGGCCATCCGTCGGTGGCGACCGGCAGGATCGGCGTGCTGCTGGTCAATCTTGGCACGCCCGACGGCACCGACTTCAAGCCAATGTGGCGCTATCTGCGCGAATTCCTGTCGGACAAGCGCGTCATCGAACTGCCGCGCGCCATCTGGTATCCGATCCTCTACGGGATCGTGCTGACCGTGCGGCCGAGGAAATCGGGCGCCAACTATGCCCGCATCTGGAATCGCGAGCGCGATGAATCGCCGCTTCGCACCTACACGCGCGGCCAGGCCGAAAAGCTCGCCGCAGCGCTCGGCGACCTGCCGCAGGTCACGGTCGAATGGGGCATGCGCTATGGCAATCCCTCGACCGAAAGCGCCGTCCAGCGGCTGAAGGACCAGGGTTGCGACCGCATTCTGGCGCTGCCGCTTTACCCGCAATATTCCGCGACGACGACGGCCACGGCCAACGACCAGCTGTTTCGCGCGCTGATGAAGATGCGCCATGCGCCGGCGGTTCGCACCGTACCGCCCTATCACGACGAGCCGGCCTATATCGACGCGCTGGCGGCCTCGGTGACGCAGCATCTGGCGCCGCTCGACTTCGAGCCGGAACTGGTCATCGCCTCCTATCACGGCATCCCGAAAGCCTATTTCGAGAAGGGCGACCCCTATCACTGCCACTGCCAGAAGACGACGCGGCTGCTGCGCGAAAAACTCGGCTGGGACGACGGAAAACTGATCACGACCTTCCAGTCGCGCTTCGGCGCGCAGGAATGGCTGCAGCCGTACACCGAGCCGACGCTGGAGAAGCTTGCGCATGACGGAGTCAAAGCGGTGGCGCTCATCAATCCCGGCTTCTCGGTGGACTGCATCGAGACGCTGGACGAGATCGGCCGCGAGGCGGCCGAGACCTTTCGCGAAGCAGGGGGCGAGAAATTCTCCCATATCCCCTGCCTGAACGACAGCCCCGAGGGCATGGCGGTGATCGAGTCGCTGGTGCGCAGGGAGTTGCAGGGCTGGGTATGAACGTCTTGCCGCATGGCTGCGGAACGCTATCTGAAGCGCGGCGTTAAGCGTCGCCCCCCTTAAGCGTAGCCCTCCGGAGACATCATGGCCCGCAAACTCGACCTCAGAACCGGCCGGCCCGTATGGTTCGCCTATCGCGCGCCGACCGTGAAGGCCGATGAACTGACGCGCGACATCAAGACCGACGTGCTGATCGTCGGCATGGGCATCAGCGGCGCGATGATGGCCGAGGCGCTGACCGCGATAGGGCATTCGGTGGTCTGCATCGACCGTCGCGGCCCGATGCAGGGCTCGACGCCGGCGACCACCGCGCTGGTGCAGTTCGAGATCGACCAACCGTTGACGAAACTGAGCCGGATGATTGGCAAAGCTTCGGCGGAGCAGGCGTGGCGAAGGTCCAGGCTTGCGG
>JBKJRE010000046.1:0-11186 GCA_046594775.1 Rhizobiaceae bacterium
GTTTCGCGCTTCACACGCATGGGCCTGATCGACGAAAAGGCGGAATGCGAAGCCGTGGAGGAAGCCTTTGCCACGGTCGAGGTCGACCGGCGCGCCATGTGGACGCGGGCGGGCGCCTTTTCCGGAGGCAACCAGCAGAAGATCGCCATCGCCAAATGGCTTGTCGCGCAAAGCCGAATCCTGCTGCTCTTCGATCCAACGCGGGGCATCGATGTCGGAACCAAGCACGAAATCTACGTGATGATGCGTAAATACGTCCAGGCGGGCGGTTCGATCCTGTTTCACTCCACCGAAATTCCCGAACTCGTGCACCAGTGCGACCGGGTGCTGGTGCTCTACGACGGCCAAGTGGCGGTCGAGCTTGAGGGCGAGGCAATCACCGAGCCGGCGATCATGCGCCCGGCCCTCGGACACGGCCATTTCGCCGGGGAGGCGCCGGCATGAGCAGCGCGCAGGCTTCTACCGGGGTCCAAAAGACGTCGGGGCTTCGCCGGGCGCTCGGCGCCAACAGCGGCACGATTATCGCTGCTGTCGTCTTCGCGGTCCTGCTGATGGTGGTGGACTGGGTGGGCGCCGGGCCGCTGACCTACTTCGACATTTCCTTCCTGTCGAGCGGCGGGGCGACCTCGGCGATCGCTGCGATCGGGCAGACCATCGTCATCATTTCCGGCGGCTTCGACCTCTCTGCCGGCGCGGTGATTTCGCTGGTCAACGTCGTGCTCGCGTCGAACATGGACCCGATGTCGATGCAGGCAAGCACGGCGCTGTGGATGGCGGTCGGGATCGGCGTCGGCATGGCCGTCGGCGCCTTCAACGGCTTCTTCATCGCCTTCCTGCGCATGCAGCCGATCGTGGTGACGCTGTCCACCATGTTCATCCTGCAGGGCGTGACGCTTCTCGTCATGGATAAGCCGGGCGGCTTTGTGTCGCCGGATCTCGGTGCCTTCTACCTGGGCGATGCGATACCCGGCTGGCTGCCGATGCCGATCGTCGTCATTTGCGCGGTTCTGCTGCTCTGGATGTGGCTGAAGGGGACGCGCTTCGGAACGGCGCTCTATGCGGTCGGCAGCGACACGGATTCGGCGGCAGCCGTCGGCGTTAACGTCGTGCTCGTGCGCTTCATGGTCTACGTCATCGCCGGTGGCTGCTACGGGCTTGCCGGCGTGTTCATCAGCGCACAGACCGGCAGCGGCGATCCACTCGTCGGCAATCCGCTCCTGCTGTCGATGTTTGCCGCCGTCGTTGTCGGCGGCACGCGGCTCGGCGGCGGGCAGGGCGGTCCGGTGGGCACGGTGTTCGGTGCGTTCATCCTGATGATCGTCGTCAACATCCTGCTCGTCCTGAACGTCTCGGCCTACTACTCGACCATCGCCGAGGGCACGATCCTGTTCCTTGCCGTGCTGGCCGGCTCGATGTCGCACGGCTCCGTCCTGGCGGTTCAGCTGCGGGCGGCCCGGGCGCGGTTTGCGGCTTACCGGGCCGGCACCCTGCCGTCGCAGATCGACAAGGTGGACCGGCGGCTGGCGACGACCGCAGGGGCAAGGCGGACCGACATGTCGGCCGTGACGCGCCCGGCCTTCTACGTTCGCCATGCCGAGACGCTGCGCTTCGCGCTGCCGGCGTTCGTGTGCCTGATCCTGGTCATCGTCGTGACCCAGCTGTGGCTCGGGCGCGCGGTTCTCAACCCGGGCTACTGGAACTCGCTGTTGGTCCTGTCGTCCTTCCTGGCGGTTCTCGCGCTCGGGCAGGGCACGGTCATCCTGACGGGCGGCCTCGACCTTTCGGTCCCGTGGATCATCGGCATTTCGGGCATCGTCCTCGCCGGAATGGTCAACGGCTCCGATGCCGCGCTTATTTATGCCTTGCCAACCGTCCTTGCCATGGCGTGCCTCGTTGGCTTCGCCAACGGCGTGGGCATCGTCTATCTCGGCATATCCCCGATCGTGATGACGCTTGCCATGAACGGCATCCTGCAGGGCTTCGCGCTGCTTTATTCACAGGGCACGCCGGCCGGCTTCTCGTCGCCCATGCTGCGCTGGTTCATGACCGGTAGGATCGCGGGGATGACGCCGGTCGTCCTGTTCATCATCGGCTTCGTCATATTCGCGGTGTTGCTGCTCGGACGGACCGCCTTCGGCAGGCGGGTCTATGGCATCGGCAACGGGCTGCGCGGGGCGCAACTCTCCGGTATCGCGGTCGAGAAGACCCTTATCCTTGTCTATGTTCTGTCCGCCCTTTGCGCCGCCGTGGTGGGCATAATGCTGACCGGCTTTTCCGGCCAGGCGAGCCTTGGCATGGGCGACGATTATCTGCTTCCCTCCATCGCGGTCGTGGTGGTCGGAGGCGCGCTTATCACTGGCGGGCGAGGGCATTATATCGGCATGCTGGGCGGCGTCCTGCTGCTGACATCGCTGCAGATGCTGCTTGCCGGGACCACGCTGCCCTATGCGACGCGGGCCATCCTCTACGGCCTGGTCGTGCTGGGTGCCGTGATGGCTCTACGCGAACGAAATACCCGATGAAGAGGACTGGACAATGAGTACGCGCGCACCGGCTTCCGGAGAAGAGTTCCTGGCCGGCCTGAAAGGCCAGCGGGTCGTGGTCACCGCCGGCGCGGGCGGCATCGGGCTTGCGATCACCGATACGCTGGTGAGCCTCGGCGCACGCGTCGTGATCTGCGACGTCTCGGACGAGGCGCTGGCGACGGCGGGCAAGACGGTCGGCGTCGAGGCCGCGGTCAAGGCGGACGTGTCGCAGCAAAGCGATGTGGAACGGTTGTTCCAGACGGCGCAGGAGACTCTCGGCGGGCTCGATGCCCTGATCAACAATGCCGGGATTGCCGGGCCAACCGGCGGCGTCGATGAAATCGACCCGGATGAATGGCGGCGTTGCATCGATATTTGCCTGACCGGGCAGTTCCTTTGTGCGCGCAGCGCGGTGCCGATGCTCAAGGCGGCTGGCGGAGGCTCGATCATCTCTATGTCCTCGGCAGCTGGCCGGCATGGATACGCATTCCGTACGCCGTATTCAGCAGCAAAATTCGGCGTCATCGGTTTCACCCAGAGCCTCGCCAAGGAACTCGGGCCGCACGGCATCCGCGTCAACGCGATACTGCCGGGAATCATTGAAGGGCCGCGCATCGACAAGGTTATTGCCGATAGGGCCAAACAGGTCGGCATCGCCGTCGACGAGATGAAGGATCGCTATCTTCAGAACATCTCGCTTCGGCGCATGACCAGTCCCTACGACGTGGCCTCCATGGTCGCCTTCCTGCTGTCCGACGCCGGCTACAACATCTCCGGCCAGTCGCTTGGCGTCGATGGCAACGTCGAAACACTCTGAGGGCAGCGACATGTCGAAGACTGCGATTGTCGGAAGCGGCTTCATCGGACGCGCCTGGGCGATCAGCTTCGCCGCCGCCGGCCATGATGTCAGCATGTGGGACCAGTCGCCGGAGGCGACCAGCGGGGCGCGTGACTACATCGCCGGCATCCTCGGCGATCTGGCGGCCAATGACCTGCTGCGCGGGCAGACGCCGGAGAGCGTGCTCGACCGGATCGAAGTCGTGGCGGACTTCGAGGCTGCACTGGAAGGCGCCGTGCACATCCAGGAGAACACGCCCGAAAATCGCGATATCAAGCGCGAGGTCTTCTCGCGGATCGACGCCGTTGCGGCGCCGGAGGCGGTGATCGCCAGCTCGACCTCGGCGCTCCTGCCGTCGACCTTTACCGAGCATGTTGCCGGGCGCCACCGCTGCCTGGTCGTCCACCCGATCAACCCGCCCTATCTCATCCCGGCGGCCGAAGTGGTGCCCGCGCCGTGGACGAGCCAAGAGACAGTCGAGAGAACGTCCGCGTTCCTGGTCTCGGCGAGTCATGCGCCGCTCGTGATGAAGCGGGAACTCGACGGCTTCATCATGAACCGGCTGCAGGGCGCGCTCCTCGAGGAGGCTTTCCGGCTCGTCGCCGACGGCTATGCCACCGTCGAGGATGTCGATATTGGAATTCGGGACGGGTTGGCTCTGCGCTGGTCCTTCATGGGACCGTTCGAAACCATCGATCTCAACGCGCCCGGCGGCGTGCGCGACTATGTCGATCGCTACCAGTCGATCTATTCGAACATCTTTCCGCAGATGCTGCGCCGCGTCGACTGGGCGGGCGAGGTGATGCAAACCGTGGAGGCCGACCGAAGCGCGCGGCTGCCGCGCGAGAATCTAGCAGAGCGCCAGGTCTGGCGCGACCGACGCCTGATGGCACTGGCTGCGCACAAGAAAAAATCCGACGAGGAGTTTGGTAAATGAACGAGACCACGCGCAAGACATCCGGCACCACGGTCAAAGGCAAGGTGATCATCACCTGCGCCATTACCGGCGCCATCCATACGCCGACCATGTCGCCCTACCTGCCGATCACGCCCGACCAGATCGCCTCCGAGGCAATCGCGGCGGCGGAGGCGGGCGCCGCCATCCTGCACCTGCATGCGCGCGACCCGGAGACCGGCAAGCCGGACCAGACGCCGGAAGCCTTCGCCCGCTTTCTGCCGCGCATCAAGCAGGGCACGAATGCGGCGATCAACATCACCTCCGGCGGCAGCCCCTACATGAAGGTGGAAGAGCGGGTACGCCCCGCCGCGCAATTCAAGCCCGAGGTCGCCTCGCTCAACATGGGCTCCATAAATTTCGGCCTCTATCACCTCGCCGACAAGTACGAGACGTTCAAGTTCGACTGGGAGAAGCCGCACCTGGAGGCGACGCGCGACCTGGTGTTTCGCAACTCGTTCAAGGACATCGAATACATCCTTGCGACCTGCTACGACAACGGAACGCGCTTCGAATTCGAGTGCTACGATATCGCGCATCTCTATAACCTCGCACATTTCGCAGAACGCGGCCTGGTGAAGCCGCCCTTTTTCGTACAGTCGGTCTTCGGACTGCTGGGCGGTATCGGCACGCACTCCGAAGATGTCGCTCATATGAAGCGCACGGCAGACCGGCTGTTCGGCGATCAGTACCGCTGGTCGGTCCTCGGCGCCGGCGCAAGCCAGTTGCGCATTGCGGCCCAGTCGGTGTCGCTCGGCGGAAACATCCGTGTCGGCCTGGAAGACAGCCTGTGGGCTGGACGCGGCCGATTGGCGAAATCGAACGCCGAGCAGGTGGAGCTGGCGTGCAAGATCATCGAAGGGCTCGGCCTTGAGGTGGCCACCCCCGACGAGGCTCGCGCCATTCTCGAACTCAAGGGCGGCGACAAGGTCGCATTTTAAGCAACCCGGGGATAAGACAATGCTGCGCATCGAGGTATTGAGCGACAGGCCGGACCAGCTCGGGGAAGGGCCGCTCTGGGATGTGCGGGAGCAGCGCTTCTACTGGATCGATTCCTATGGTCCGAGCATCCACTGCTGCGATGCGGCGGGCGGCGACAGGGAGAGCTGGAGCTTGCCCGAACCGATCGGATCCATGGCGTTGCGCGAGAAGGGCGGAGCGATTCTGTCGCTACGTGACGGCTTCTACACGTTCGACTTTGCTACGGGCGTCTCCGAACGCCTGGTGGAGACGCAACCGGGCGAACTGCGACCGCGCATGAACGACGGCAAAGTCGACCGCCAAGGCCGATTTGTCGCCGGTTCAATGGACTTCGAGGAGAGCGAGCCGGTCGGCAAGCTCTTCCGACTCGACCCGGACCTTTCGGTGCATACGCTCGACACTGGCATCATCTGCTCGAACGGACCCTGCTGGAGCCCCGACGGTGCGACCTTGTATTTCACCGACACGGGCCGGCGCGTGATCTGGGCCTATGGTTACGACACGGACACAGGAGAGGTGCAGTCGAGGCGCGTCTTCACGAGCTTCCAGAACATGCGCGGTCTTCCTGACGGCGCCACGGTCGATACCGAGGGCTATGTTTGGAGCGCAGAGGTCTATTCAGGCCGCCTCATTCGTTTCGATCCGAACGGTGTCGTCGACAGGGTCATTGGATTGCCGGTCCAGTCGACCACTAGCTTGATTTTCGGCGGTCCGGAACTCGACATCGCCTATGTCACTTCGATGGCAAGGCCGTACCAGTACCAGTACCACTTTGAGCGCGAGGCAGGCTTCGTGTTTGCCGTTTACGGCCTCGGCGTGCGCGGCATCGAAGAGCCGCGCTTCAAGGGTTAGATCGGGAAACGGGAGAGCAGGTAATGAAGATCGACGTTGTGGTGGATGTGAAGACGACGCTGGGCGAGGGGCCCCTTTGGGACATCGAGCAGCAGCGGCTCTACTGGATCGATTCCTTCGACGGGCGCGTCTTCCGGGCCACCCATGACGGCCGCGAAATCCGGTCTTGGGATGTCCCGATGAAGATCGGCTCGATGGCGCTGCGCAAGGACGGCGAGGGCGCCATCGTCTCGCTCGCCCGCGGCTTTCACCGGCTCGACTTCAAGACCGGTGACGTCGAACTGATCCATGATCCCGAGTCCGGCAAGGAGGCCAACCGGCTGAACGACGGCAAGGTCGACAAGCAAGGCCGCTTCATCGTCGGATCCATGGACACGATGGAAAGCGGCCCAAACGGCGCCCTCTACCGGCTCGATCCCGATTTCACTGTCCACAAGCTCGACGGTGGCATCATCGTATCAAACGGTCCGTGCTGGAGCCCGGACGGCGACACCTTCTACTTCGCCGATTCATGGTCGGGGGAGATCTGGGCCTACGATTACGACCAGTCGACTGGCAACGTCTCGAACAGGCGCACCTTCACCAAGATCGACACTTCGACAGGGGGTGCTGCAGACGGCTCGACGGTTGATGCCGAGGGCTGCCTGTGGAACGCCCAGGTTTATGACGGCAAGCTGATCCGCTATCGGCCGGACGGCCTAATCGACCGCGTCATCGAGATGCCCGTCAAAAAGATCACGAGCGTGATGTTCGGGGGACCCAATCTCGACATCATCTACGTAACCTCGATGGCAAAGCCGCCGCTGCCGCGCTTCCCGGGCGATGGTGTGCTGCGCGGCAGTGTCTTCACGATCACCGGATTAGGTATTCGGGGCGTGCCGGAATCCCGCTTCGCAACTTAGGCGTGCACAGTGCCATACGCCCACGCTATGCAGTTGACCTGACGGCCACAAGCTCCGTCGCTCTGACACCGTCAACTGACGCCTACGAATACATCTGCAAATCTGGACTCCGGAACCAAAACGATTCATCTTCGATCTGAGTCCCCAGATGCCGGGCCGGATGTCGGACAGGACTATCAGCGATGAACATACTGGCGCAGTTGCAATTTAGGAGACCCTAATGTCCGACAAAATCCGGTCCGCCGTGATCACCGGTGCTGCCCAGGGTATCGGCGAAGGGACGGCTCGTCGCCTCGCTTGCGAGGGTGTCAACCGTTTCTTGCTGATTGACCGGCAGGGCGAAAAGCTTGAAGCCGTCGCCGAAAGCCTGCGTTCCGGCGGGGTAGCAGTCGAGACCCTGGCACAGGATTTGACCGAAATCCCCGCAGCGATCGCAGCGGTTGGCGCCGCGATCGGCGCGATTGGCACCGTCGACATCCTCGTCAACGCGGCGGGCACGACTGCGCGCGGAGGATTGAGAGATACCACGCCCGACACTTTCGATCTGATCTTCGCGTTGAACGTGCGGGCGCCGTTCTTCATGATGCAGACCGTTGCCCGCAGCTTGCCCAACGGCGGGGTGATTGTGAACATCTGCTCGATGCTCGCCTACGGCGGTCCGCCCTTCCTGCTGGCCTATTCCGCATCGAAGGCGGCGCTTGGCACGCTGACCCGCGGGGTCGCCAACACCTTGAAGCGCGACGGCGTACGGGCCTTCGGCATTAATCTGGGCTGGACCTGGACGCCGGCCGAGCAGGAGGTCCAGACGCGCCGCCATGGCCTGCCTGAGGATTGGGTGAAGACGGTCGGTGCGCGCCAGCCCTTTGGCCGGCTGCTGATGCCCGAGGATCCGGCCGGGCTGATCGCATTCCTGATTTCGCCGGATGCGCAGATGATGACCGGAGCCATCATCGACCTCGATCAATTCGTCGCCGGCACCGTTGATGACAATCCCGGCGCGTAACGCCGTCCCGCAAGGCGGATCGCGCCGGGTAGGCCGTTGACAAGGCGGAATGTAAATGTACAAAGTTTGAATGCGATGCGCGCAAGTTACTGAAAGCGCGCGAAATGGTCCCCGAAAAATCTTTGCCCGATAGCAATCGTCGGCGGTGAGTTGCGGGCGTACCGAACCAGCTACAGGGGAGTAACTCGATGCGAAAATTTGCTCAGACCAAGCGCCGTATGCTGGGTGGCATCTTCGCCGCTATTGCAGCCGCCGCCAGTCCGATTGCCGTCAATCTGGCATGGGCGGACTCGCCGCTTGTTGTCTTTCTGCTGCCGGAGAATGTGACCGCACGCTGGGAGAGTCAGGACAAGCCCTTCTTCATCGAGGCGATGAAGAAGGACTACCCGGACGCGCAGGTGCGGGTCGAAAACGCGCTCAACGATCCGTCGAAACAGCTGGCGCAGGCGGAAGCGGCGCTGGCCAGTGGAGCCAAGGTTCTGGTTGTCACAGCGATCGACCAGAAGGGCGCGGCTGTCATCGTCAACAAGGCGAAAGAACAGGGCGTGCCGGTGATCGCCTATGATCGCCTGATCCGCAACGCGCCGGTTGCCTATTACGTCTCGGTCGATGGTCTGACGATCGGCGAGCTGCAGGGGAAATGGCTGGCGGAAAACACCGAAGACGGGGCCCGGATCGCGGTCATCAACGGCTCGCCGACCGATGACAACGCGCATCTGTTCGAACGCGGCTACATGGGCGTTCTCCAGCCCCTCTTCGACAGCAAGAAGCGCGTGGAAGTCGGAAACGAATGGACGCCGGGTTGGGACCCCTCTAAGGCCCAGAGCCAGATGGAGCAAATACTGACCCGGACCAACGACGGCGTGGATGGAGTCCTGTCGGCCAATGACGGCATGGCGGGCGGCATCGTGGCTGCGCTTCAGGCACAGCAACTGGCGGGCAAGGTCAAGGTGACCGGCCTCGACGGAACGCTTAACGGTCTGCAGCTGATCCTGCTTGGCAAACAGTCGATGACCGTTTGGCGGTCGCTTAACGACCAGGCCGGAAAGGCTGCCGAGATCACAGCCGCGCTGCTGAAAGGAGAGCAACCGCCAGCAACACTGTTCGAAGGCGCGACGATGAACAACGACATGGTCGAGGTTCCCTGGGCCAAAGTGACGCCGATGGTCATCACCGCCGACAACATGCATCTCGAGATCGAGGATGGTGCAGTCACCAAGGAGGAACTCTGCCGCAGCATGCCAGCGGTCGGCCCCTGTAAGTAGCGACAGACGTGCCTTTGGACATCCGCAAGGGCCGCGCCGAGACGCCCATTCTGGAAATGACTGGCATTTCCAAGCGTTTTGGCGCGGTCGAGGCCCTGTCGGAGGTGGATTTTGCCGTCTATCCCTCCGAGGTGGTGGCGCTGACTGGCGACAACGGCGCCGGCAAGTCGACACTGATCAAGGTCATAGCCGGAACTCAGCCGCCGGATGCCGGGGTCATTCGCTTCGAAGGCGCCGAGGTGAACATCCGCTCACCGCGTCACGCGGCCAGTCTGGGGATCGAGACGGTCTATCAGGATCTGGCGCTTTGCGACAATCTCGACGTCGTCGCCAACATGTTTCTCGGCCGCGAGACCACGGCCGGCCCCCCCGTCCTGCACCGATTGTCCGAAATGGACATGGAACGTCAGGCGCTCGATGTGCTGCATCGGCTCAACGTCACCACCATCGGAAGTGTTCGGGCACCCGTCGCGACGCTCTCTGGCGGCCAGCGGCAATCGGTGGCGATTTCGCGTGCCGTCATGTGGAACTCGAAAATCTGCCTGCTCGACGAACCGACAGCGGCGCTTGGCGTGGCGCAGACATATGAGGTCCTCGAACTGATTAAGCGGCTCCGGACGCAGGGTCTTGGGGTAGTTTTGATTTCGCACAACCTGCACGATGTGTTCGAAGTGGCCGACCGCATCGCCGTGCTGCGGCTCGGCCGCAACGTGGCTTCATTCCTGCGCACCGAGACGACCCCCCAAGAAGTTGTGGCTGCTATCACCGGGGCGCGTGCGGCCTCCACGCCCGAGGTAGCATAGTGGAGCAGGAACAGGATCTGCGCAGTCGCTCCCCCGAAACCCTCGGTGAGACCGTCGAGCACACCACATTTGCGGCGCTGATTCGCAGAACGCGCAGTCGCCTTGGTTCCGGGGATCTGGGGGTGCTTCCGATCGTGGTCGGCCTGGTCCTGATCTGGGCATTCTTCCAGTTGCAGAACCCGCATTTCCTGACGCCGCGCAACCTTTCCAACCTGATCCTGCAGATCTCCGTCTCGGGCACGATTGCCATCGGCACCGTGCTGGTCCTGCTTCTGGGTGAAATCGACCTTTCCGTCGGGTCCGTCGCAGGCGCAACCTCGGCGGTTCTCGGGGTGACGGTAGTCTACTTCGGTTTCCCCTGGTGGGCCGGCATCCTCGCGATGCTTGCGGTCGGGACGCTTATTGGTGCGATCCAGGGGCTCTGGGTCGCGGTTCTGCGGGTCCCGTCCTTCGTGGTAACGCTTGCAGGATTGCTCATCTGGCTTGGCGTGCAACTTCGTGTTCTCGGCGATGCCGGAACCCTGAATGTCTTCGACCCGAGGATAACGGCGATTGCATCCACCTTCCTGCCACACATCTGGGGCTGGGTTTTCGCAATCATCGCCGTCATCGGTTATGCGGGTACACATCTGATCGACGACGCCAATCGGCGCCGGGCCGGGATGCAGGTGTCGTCGCTCCCACATCTGTTCCTGCAGACGGTGACGATCGCGATTCTGCTGCTGGGTGCGGTTGCCGTGCTCAACCGGGCCAACGGCGTGCCGACCGCCGGTATATTTTTTTTCGTGCTGGTTGCCTTCTTCTCCTGGCTGACGCGCCGTACGACGTTCGGCCGTCATATCTATGCCGTCGGCGGCCATGCCGAAGCCGCTCGCCGTACCGGTATCAGCGTGGCGCGGGTGCGTATCTATGTATTCGCACTGTCCGGCTTCCTCACCGCCGCCGGCGGATTGATCCTGACATCGCGCCTGCAGGCGGCCAGCACCCAGTCCGGCGGTGGAACTCTGCTGCTCGAGGTCATAGCCGCGGCAGTCATCGGAGGCACCAGCCTGTTTGGCGGCC
>JBKJRE010000250.1:0-3123 GCA_046594775.1 Rhizobiaceae bacterium
CTCGACTACTGCGCGCTTGCCAATGCCAGGTCGATCATCGTTGCCCAGAACATTTCGAAGCGGTTTGCCTCGTTTGAGCGCCAGCGCGATATCGGTCCGCTGAAACTCAAGATTTCGGGCTGCATCAACGCCTGCGGTCACCACCATGTCGGGCATATCGGCATTCTGGGTGTCGAGAAGAAGGGCGCGGAACTCTACCAGGTGACGCTGGGCGGTTCGGGCGACGAGAATACCTCGGTCGGCGAAATCATCGGAAGGGGCTTCGGACCCGACGAAATCACTGATGCGATCGAGACGATCGTGGAGACCTATCTGCGCGTCAGGTCGGAACGCTCCGAAAGCTTCCTCAGCGCATATCGCCGGGTCGGGCAAGCTCCTTTCAAGGAGGCGCTCTATGCTGGCGAAGCCAAGGCCGCCTGAGGCAGAGATCGAAGCGCTGGCGGAAGCCGCCAGCCTCGATGCGCTTTATGGGAATTCCACGCCCGAAAGGATCATCGAGCGATCCTTGCGTGACCAATTTATGGGTGAGATCGCGGCCGTCTCCTCGTTCGGAGCGGATTCGGCTGTGCTACTCAACATGATTGCCAACATCGACCGACACCTGCCTGTCATCTTTCTTGACACCGGTAAGCATTTTGAGGAGACGTTTTCCTATCGAGACGCGCTGGTTGCCGATTTCGGACTTACAAATGTGCGCGTGATCGACCCCGACGCCGCTGCTCTGGAACTGCATGACCCCGACGGTACGCTTCATCTGTCGAACACCGACGCGTGCTGCGAAATTCGCAAAGTTGAACCTCTTGCCCTCTCCATTGAGCCTTTCAGGGCATGGTTCACCGGCAGGAAGCGCTTTCAGGCGGCCACACGGGCAACACTTCCTTCGTTCGAGTCCGTAGGTGACCGCATTCGCATTAACCCGCTGGCTCGCTGGACCACCGCGGATCAGGCCGACTACATGCGAAAGCATGTTCTGCGTGAGAACCCGCTGGTCGCCTATGGCTATCTGTCGATAGGCTGTTTTCCCTGCACCCAGCCCGTGCTGGCTGGTAACGACGCCAGAAGCGGGCGCTGGGCCGGACAGGCAAAAGTCGAGTGCGGCATACATTTGTCGGGGCGCGACCGTTCCCTGACCGACGCATCATTGTAGGATTTACTCATGTCCGATCATATACCGACGAGCACCGTGCGGCTCTGGACGCTAGATGGTTTTCGCGATGACGACTGGAGACACGCCGAAAGCGCCGACGCGCTATCCGGCCACGGTCGCTTCATCCTGCCGCTGAAAGAATTTCTCCGAATTGACGTGGAGAAGAGAATCTCGGCGCGGGAGCGGCTCGGCGTGCTGCTGATGCCGGGCGATGCGTTGGCGCATATCACCGGCTTTATCGATCAGCTGGCGCTGGTCGCGCTTGCCTATCCCGCATTCAGCGATGGTCGGTCGTACTCGAAGGCGGAATTGCTTCGAAGCAGACACGATTTCCAAGGGATTGTACGGGCCACAGGAGAAATCCTTGTCGACCAGATGCCTCATATGCTGCGGGTGGGGTTCGACCAATTCGAAGTCACTGATCCTGTGTTGATCACTCGTCTGCAGGCCGGCGATGTCGGCGGCATCGCGCTCTGCTACCAGCCATCGGCGAGACCGGCTTCACCCGGCCCAAAATATGCGTGGCGCCGGTTTCGCGCCGACCAGGCCTAGCAAGGGTTAAAGAGTCTGGCATGCGGCAGCTTTGTTAATTTGACGAGCGTTCAGAGATGGGGTGGAAAATTCCGCCCGTTGCGTCTATGCCGGCAGGCGGGCCTCGCGGAAAGAGATCAGTTTCCTGCGGTTCTCGTCCCAAAGCACCAGCTTCACGCAGCGAAGACTTTCAAGCAATGTGATCCTGCCGAGATTTCGAAGCTCCGGAAAATCCCTGAGCACTTCCGGCAGCCGATAATATGGCACTCGGCTGGAAAGATGATGCACGTGGTGAATGCCGATATTGCCGGTGAACCACCGCAACACAACCGGCAGGTCGTAATGCGACGAGCCATGCAGAGCCGCATGCTGGAACTGCCATTCGTTGCCTTCGAACCAACTGGTGTCTTCGAACTGGTGCTGGACGTAGAAGAGCCAGATGCCCAGCGCTCCAGCCAGGCCAACGATCGGCAGATGAACTATCATGAACGGCCCGACTCCGCATAGCCAGATCAACCCAGTTGCAAGCAGGGCGATGCCCAGATTGGTTGTCATGGTCGATACCCAAGGTGTAACGCCTGACCGCATCAGGCCAAACGGCAGCCTTTGCTGCAGGAAGAATAGCCATGCAGGGCCGATGCCAAACATCATGATTGGATGGCGGTACAGCCGGTACCGGAGTCGTCCCCATGCGGAAAGCGCTCGATATTCGGCAACAGTCAGCGTTGTAATGTCGCCCATTCCTCGCTGATCGAGATTGCCGGCGCCGGCGTGGTGTGCTGCGTGAGTACGGCGCCAGTAATCATAGGGGGTTAGGGTCAGGACGCCGATTGCGCGCCCGATCCAGTCGTCAGCCTGGCGATTTGCGAAGAACGCGCCATGACCGCAGTCGTGCTGGATCATGAATAGCCGAACCAGGAACAAGGACGCCGGAACGATGAGCACAAGACCCCACCAGTACCCATAGGCTACAGCCGCCCAGGTCAGCGCCCAAAGGACGGCAAGCGGAATCACGGTGATGACGAGCTCGATAGCGCTTCTGATTCGGTTAGGTTGACGATAAGCGGAGAGCGCTTTTACCCATGCACGCTCGCTTTGCGCGAAGCGCAAGTCGGGTATTTTGATGTTCATGGTCGACAGTAGGCGTACCCGACGATGTGAGGCAAGCGCTACAACACGATCCAATGTTAATTCTCTGTCATCTTGAGGGGCGGGTGCCCACGTCAGGGCCATGTTCGGCACCCTCCAGACGTGCGAGCAAACCGTCAAATCGATCGTCGCTGCCAGGCACCGAGCTCAGTTGCGGGATCGCCCTTATAAACCGGCTCATGATCTGAGAGCCGAACTGATGTCGGATTTGCTCATTCAAACTATCGGCTCGTTTCGCGGTTCTGCCAGTCATGGGTCCACTACCTCTGTTAATATGGGAACTCTGACGGCGGCCG
>JBKJRE010000115.1:0-2854 GCA_046594775.1 Rhizobiaceae bacterium
CGCCTTTTCAGCCACGCCTCAAAAATCATGACTTAACAACGCTATGTGAAACCGAAACTCGATTTCCTGCGGTTTGCCATGCATATCGCCGTTGATGAGCCGGAAATTCGGCTGCAAATTGATCAGCCGATGTTGGAATCTACGCTCCGGAGGTGAACCCGAACGCTCGCCGGAAGCTTCAAAGGCCGCTTTTGACGAAATGGCTACGTTCAGACTAGCATCCCGTTTCGATACTCGATTGGGATGGGCATGGATATGGCAATTAAACGCAAACGTGAAGCGCTTGTTTATCAGCATTTAGAACGAGTTTCTCGGAACCTACTTGTGAATCACTCAGACGTTGTGCGTAAATTTATTGGCAGGAATTCTGGGATTTACGCACTGTATAATAAAGATAGGCTCTATTATGTAGGCCTCGCGAGCAGCATATCTTCGCGATTGAAGTCACACATGCGGAGCGGACCATGATCCGCGATCTGGTCGACTACGCCGCGCAGGTCGCCAACGGCATACTGGTTCCCTCCGACTTCCCACGCGACATGTGGCGCGATCTCGGCGCGCCAGAACGCTTCTATGTGCGGATGCTGGATATGGAAGCGAAAGGATCGGCCAAGGTTGCCGATTTCCAGAACTTCGCGAAGAGCTTCGCGTTCGGAGACTATTCAAGCGTCATGGCTTCTACCACGGCCAACGCTGCTGCACTGGCTGGCTCGGCCGATCTCAAGGGCAGCAAGCTGGGCGTTACTACCTTACGGACGGAATACGCCGCTGATTATTGGCACCGTCGTCAGAAGCTGATCGCGTTAACCGCTTACGTTGCTGCAAAAACCAAGCACACCCGGCCTGAGGAAAGCGCCGCCGCGCACGAGCTCGCCGAAGCGCTGAAGCTCGATCGGGTCCGAGCAAATGAGCATCGAGCGCTTTTCCTCTCGACGTCAGGCGCTCGGCACAGTCCTCGGCGACCGGCTCAAGGGCGCGAGCCGCTATCTTCGGATCGCCGGTTACTTCCGGTCCTCGCTCCTCGAAGTCGTTGGCGAAGCGCTCGATACGGTTAGCGAGATTCGTGTTGTCTGCAACGGTGATCTCGATCCGTATGACGTTAAGGTGGCGAAGGCTGCACGGGATGGGCAGAATGCGCTCGCCCAGACGCTGGTCTCCAGCTGGCAATCGACCGAGGATGGGATTGATCTCCTGCTGGCGCGCGAACGCTATCGTCGGCTCCACGATCTCTTGGCCTCGGGCCGAATGAAGGTCCGCGTTGTCCCTCGCGGCGCCGACAACGTCTTTGTTCATGGCAAGGCGGGCGTAATCGAGCATGCCGATGGTCGCGTCTATTCCTTCGTTGGCAGTGTCAACGATTCCGCCTCGGGCTTCCGCCACGCTTACGAAATCCTTTGGGGCGATGAAGACCCCGCGGCCGGGGATTGGGTGCGCGATGAATTCGAGCACTTCTGGGGGCAGGGCGTTGATCTACCAGATGCCGTCGTCAAGCACGTTGCTGCCATGGCAAATCGGATGGAGTACCGTTCTATCGAGGACGCCCGGAACGCTTCCGGTGAAATCTCGCCGGATGCCGTCCTGGCAGAACGGCCGATTTACAAGGGCGGCCAAATTCTGCGCCCTTGGCAGAAGCGATTTGTCCAGACATGCGTAGACGATCATCGGCTTTATGGCCAGGCCTGATTCCTGATCGCGGACGACGTGGGACTCGGCAAAACTTTATCGATGGCGGCAGCAGCGCTGGTTCTTTCGATGCTCGACGATAAGCCGGTGCTCATCCTCGCGCCTGCAACGCTTATCTGGCAATGGCAGGAGGAACTCGAAGACAAGCTTGGCATCCCGGCCGCTGTGTGGTCGACCCAGAAGAAGTGCTGGCTCGATGGCGAGCGCCGCCCATTGACGCAGAAGGGCGATCCGAGCTTCGTCGCAAAGTGCCCTTGGCGAATCGGGATCGTTTCAACCGGTTTGATCGTCAATGGCGATGACAACGGAGAACGGGGCGCGCTGGCAAAGAAGTTGTTCGGCGTCGTTATTCTTGATGAGGCCTACAAGGCCCGCGCGTCTCGCGAGACGCGCCGCGGGCAAACCACGGCGACACGAAACAATCTACTGGAGTTCCTGCACAAGGTTGCCCGGAACGCCACGAGCGTTATCCTAGGCACGGCAACGCCAATCCAACTCGATGCAGTGGAACTGTGGGACATCATTGCCGCCCTCAGCCAAGGCGCGCCGCAAGTGCTCGGCACTCCTTTAGATGGTGGCGAGTGGATGCGGGATGATTCGATCCGGTTCCTGACTGGCGAGCGGCCCTGGCCACAAAACGAAACTTCGCGTTGGGGCCTATTTCGAAACCCGTTGCCGCCCGCGGCTGAGCATTCTGTCTTCCGCGATGTCCGGAACGATGCCCAGCTCTCACCAAAGGAAGTTCTGGGACCGCGTTTCGACGAAATGGGGCCAGATGTGCGTGGCGACTTCCTTCAAGACTTCAACATGCTGGCTGAGCAGCACAATCCGATTGTCCGCCGGATCGTCCGTCGAACTCGCCCCATGCTCGAAGAGCGAGGTTTGCTGAAGCGGATCGGCGTGATCACCCATCCCCGACAGGGAGATGGGGTTCCCTCGTCTTTCCTTGACGGCCAAGGCCTCGTGATGGGCCTCGCGTTTACGACCGCCTATGAGGCGGCCGAGAATTTCAGCCGCATCTACGCGGCCCGCCGGCCGGGCGCCGGGTTTCTGAGAACAATACTGCTTCGCCGTATCGGTTCGTCCGCCAGAGCAGGGCTGGAAACTGCGCGGCACCTCCTGCGTCGCATAGACTCGGGGATAATCCCAGAGGATGAAATCGGCGACGAAG
>JBKJRE010000434.1:0-2630 GCA_046594775.1 Rhizobiaceae bacterium
ATAGGCGTCCTGGTCGGCGCCGGTGATCAGGTCGTTGTAGGATGCGATCGGAATGTTGGCAGCGTTGGCCATCTCGGCGATCTGCGCCGCGACGTTGAAGTCCACCGGGTTGATAACGATGGCGTCAACGCCCTGCGTGATGACGTTCTCGGCTTGGCCGACCTGGACCTGAGCGTCGTTTTCGGCGGACTGGACCACCACTTGGTAGCCCGCGGCTTCAACCGCCTTGACGAAAAAGGGCATGTCGGAATGCAGATAGCGGAACGCCGTCTGCTGCTTCATCATGAAGGCGATCTTTTTCGTCGTGCCCGGCACACAAGCGTCCTGGGCCAGTGCGGGGCCCGAGACGCCGGCCACCGCGAGCGCAGTCGTGATCAGCAAGGCGGCACGCCGCCCATTGTTCAGAGTCATACTTCCTCCCGTGCCGGGCTTTGCCGGCGTGTTTCCTGTTTTCCGGTGTTGGGGTTGCCAGTGGCGACGCGCGAGGACTGTGCGCGTCGTCACTGGACTTTGCGGCGCCCGGACCGGAGACGGGCGCCCTCCCGACAATGCCCGTCAAGGTCAGCAGGCGGGCTTCTTGTCCGGAACGTTCTTGTAGACGTCGTCGATATTGAGCCAGAACGAGTGGCCGCAGACGAACTCGCCCATCTGGTCGTTGGCGACGAAGTAGATCGGAGTTTTAACCCAAGGGATCTGACCCGCGCCGTTGTCGATGGTGTCGGTCGCGCCTATATCCTCGCACTGCGCCATGGCGATTGCCGCCTTTGCGCCGGCCACTGCCATCTCATCGGGCGCCGGCCAGACACTGCCGGTCTGCCGCCCTTCGACGATCGCCTGCGCGGCGCTGAGCTCCATGTCCTGGCCGGTGACGGCGATCTTGCCTGCCGCGATCCCGGCGCCTTCGATGGCCTGCAGCACGCCCAGCGACATACCGTCATAGGAGACGAGGAACGCCTGGATGTCGTTGTTGTTCTGGGTCAGCGCATTCTCGGCATTGGCCTGCGCCGGCTCGGTCTTCCAACTCGGCGTGAACTGGTCCATCACGATCTTGATGTCGCCCGAGGCAACCAGCGGGTCGACGACGGCGTGGTAGCCCTCCTGCATCTGGGTCGAGCCGGTCTGCCCGGCATCGCCGCCGATGAGCACGTAGTTGCCCTTCGGCACGAGCTTGGTGATCGCCTGAGCGGCGACCTTGCCACCTTCCTTGGGGTCGCGGCCAACGAAGGCCGTCTGCGGCGCGTTGAGGATGAGGTCGTCATACGACGCGATCGGGATGCCCGCGGCGAGCGCCATCTCGGCGATCTGACCGGCGACATTGAAATCGACCGGCTGGATGACGATGGCATCGATGCCTTGCGTCAGCACGTTCTCGGCCTGCGCGACCTGTGCTTGGGCGTCGTTCTCGGCCGACTGCACGAGCACTTCGTAGCCGGCCTCGTTCGCCGTCTTTGTGAAAGCCGGCACGTCGGCATTGAGATAGCGGAACGCCGTCTGCTGCTTCAGCATGAAGGCGATTTTCTTGGTAGTGCCGGGTTTGCAGGCATTCTGCGCCATTGCGGGTGTCGCGGCCGCTACCGGCGCCACCTGTGCCAGAAGCCAAGCGGTGGTTATCAGGGTCGCGCAAAATGCAGTTGTGTGACGAAAAGCGTACATCAATTCCTCCCGGTCTGGTACGTTATGGTAGCGGTAACTATTCATAACATAGCAGTCAAGATGATGTCACTCGGTTGGTCCTCCTTTCCTGCCTTTGCGGTGCCGCGTCGACCACAAGCAGTTTACGACTGGCAGGCCCCCTTCTCCGGGGACCCTTCAATATGTTGCGCGACCACCGGACAAATCAAACACCGAGGCGGTGGTGAAGCTATTTTCTCGGCTAACGAGCCATGCCACCATGCTGGCGGCCTCGTCGACTTCGAGGAACCGACCCCGGGGGATTCGGGTCAGCATGTATTCGATGAATTCCGGTTTCAGTTCGTTGAGAATGCGGGTTTTGGCGGTCGCCGGCGTGATTGCATTGATCGAGATATCGTATTTTGCGCACTCCTTTCCAACTGCCTTGGTGAGACCGATGACACCGGCTTTGGCCGCGGCATAGGCAGAAGCATTGGGGTTACCTTCCTTGCCCGCGATCGACGCGATATTGACGATGCGCCCGTAATTTCGAGACTTCATCCCGGGTAGCACGGCGCGATTGACGTAGAACGTGCCGGTTAGGTCGACGTCGATCACGCGGCGCCATTCATCGAGTTCGTAGTCCTCAAGTGGCGCGTTCTTGCCCGCGATGCCCGCGGAGTTGACGAGGATATCAATTCGACCAAAGAGCGTTTCAGTTCGCGCTGCAGCCTCCGCCACCCCGGTGTAGTCCGTCACGTTCACAACCTGCGTATCTGTCGAGTTTCCGAGCTCCTTCGCAGCTGCTAGCAGGAGGTCCTGGCTCACGTCCCACAACGATATATTGGCTCCCGACTGCAACAGCCTTTGTGCGACAGCGTATCCTATGCCCTGGGCTCCTCCGGTGATCACGGCTACCTGGCCGGTTAGGTCAATCTGGTTCACTTGTGGCCTCAGCGCGAGTGCGGGTAACGTCGAACGTCGTCTCGATCATTTCGTCAACGGGCATAGGGGCGCTC
>JBKJRE010000142.1:0-3074 GCA_046594775.1 Rhizobiaceae bacterium
GTCGGCGGGTTGGCGATCAATCCGTTAGAGCCGATGGCCATCGAGGTCGAGAGCGACCCCTTGACGCCGCCGGCGATCTTCTTGTCATCGGCCGCGATGGTGCCGAAAGCCTCCCAGGCGCTTTTGACTTCCGGGCTGGTCCAGGCCAGTTCGCCGTTGGCCCATTTGCTAACCATTTCGGGGCCATACATCTTGGCGAACAGGGACTGGATGAACTGTGTGCCGGGGAAGCCGCTGCCGCCGCCCGCCTCCTGCGCGTTGCACCAGGCAGGCTTGCCTTCGGCCGCGAGCTTGTCGGTCCAGTCGGCCATTTCCTGCCAGGTCTTGGGCTCCTTGGGGCCCGAATAGACCTCGGGATTGTACCAGATCATGAAGGTCGAAAAGCCCTGGGTGATGCCGAACACCTTGCCGTCGTAGGACAAGCTGTCGAGCAGGGATTGAGCGTAGCCGGCGGAGAGAACGTCGGCGCCGATCGTCTTGGTCAGGTCGAGCGTGTAGCCCTGCTCGGCATAGGAGCGGGCAACCCCCAGACCCATGTCGACGAGATCAGGCGGGTTGCCGGCCTGAACGCGCGACTGGACGGTTGCAGCCGTGACTGTGCTCGCACCAGTGCCAGAGTAGTTGATGACGGTCCCAGTTGCGTCGGTGAAAGCCTGGTAGAGGGCTTCGAGGATGGCCCCTTCGGAGCCACTGTTGCCGCCGACATATTCAAGCGTCGGATCGAGCTTGGCGTCGCCGGCTATGGTCTTGGCCTCGGCAACCGCGGCGAGATAGAGCGCCGGATCCATACCGGCCGCCACTGCTTTGGTCGTGTCCTGCGCGGAAACCGGTAGGGTCAAGGCGGTGACGAAGGCGAGGACGGAGCACGCCCCGGCCAGTCTGTAGGTCGATAGTCGCTTAGCCATGTTTATCTCCCAAGCTGCCCTCGTTCAGGTGACAGGGCATGAATGCCAGTTCATTAACGACCTCGGCCTGACATTTGTCAACAAAACCTTCCGGCTATTGTGCACAACTCAATGGCTATCGCGCGTACACAACTTTTGCGCCAAGCGCCGAAGCTATTCGAGATGCCTGGGAACTCGCGGCCACAGAACGATAATTCGTCTTTCTGGCATGACCCGAGCTGGAAAACGAGGCCGAAAGGCCCGAGGTCGCAGAGAAGTTTTGCCGCATCGTCAGCCATTTTGTATACGAACATGCTTTGGAGCGGGACTCTCGGGCGTTAACGTGGCGCAAAGCAAGGTTCGGAAGCAACCCTCTGCCGATCTAATGGAGCAAGACGTGACTATAATGGACGACGCGGACGTGATCATTATCGGTAGCGGGCCGGCCGGCGCTGCTTTTGCGCGAACCGTCGCGAACGACTGGCCGGCGGCGCGTCTCCTTATGCTTGAGGCCGGCCCGCAGGTCACCTCGCCGCCAGGCAACCATGTCTCCAACCTGCCCGATCCTGCGCAGCGGCGTGAGGCCGAGCTCGCCTCACAGGGCCCGAAACGAGGCGTGCCTTATGCCCCGATCACTCAGCGCGAATGGACGCAGCGGATCTCCGGCACGCCCGATACGGCAATGTTGCGGCGTCCAGGTCTCTTCGCGGTGGGCCGGGGCGAGCCCGACGGTGACGGCTTTCCGGCTGGCCACGGCGCCAGCAATGTCGGCGGTATGGGTGTGCACTGGTTTGGCGGCTGTCCACGGCCGGCGCTGAGCGAGCGCGTGACGTTCATCGAAGCGGCCATGATGGAAGCCGCTCTCGACGAGGGCGACTCGATGTTGCGGTCATCGGCCGATCAATATCCGGACTCGCCAATCGCGCTGCTGCTCGAGCGCCGCGTGGGTGAACTGTTCAATTCGGGGCGGCCGCCCGACCGGCGGGTGCAGCCGATGCCGATGGCGCTGCAGCGCACGCCGTCGGGTTTCATCAAGACCGGGCCTGATATCATGCTGGGCGACCTGCTCGAGGCGGCTCCAGATCGGTTCGAACTTCGCCCCGAAACGATCTGCCGCAGAATCCTGTTCGAGGGCAGGAGGGCTACCGGTGTCGAAGTGTTCGACGTAGCGAGCGGTACGCTCAGCCAGGTGCGCGCCCGCATCGTCGCTGTCGCCGCAGATTCTCTCCATACGCCGCAAGTGCTGTTCGCGTCCGGCATCCGCCCGCCGGCGCTCGGGCACTATCTCAATGAGCATCTCCAGGTAGGCCTCATGGCTGAACTCGATGGCGCGACCCCATCTGCCGTGCCCGCGGGGGTCACCTGGGTTCCGTGCCTCGGTGACAGCTTCCCGTTCTCGATCACCATCACCGAAGCAACGGACTCCATGCTCCCCTTTGGTACGCGGGGAGCCGATCCGACCAAGCCCGTTATCTTTATCTCGCTGTTCTCCGCCTCCGACCTCGACTTCGACAATCGCGTCGACTTCAGCAGTACCGAGGTCGACTGGCGCGGCCTCCCGGAACTGATCCCGCATCTGCGACCAACCCCTGGCGATCTAGAGCGCGTTGAGTTCGCGAAGTCGGTGGTCAGCCGGATCGCAAACGCCATCGGCCAGCCCCTGCCAGGCGTTACCTTCATGCGATTTCCCTACGGCAGTTCGTTGCACTACCAAGGCACGGTCCGCATGGGCGAGGCCGATGACGGCACCTCGGTATGCGACCGTGACAGCCGTGTGTGGGGTTTCGACAACCTATATGTTGCGGGAAACGGCGTCATCCCAACGGTCACAGCCACCAATCCCACACTGACATCTGTTGCGCTATCTATCCTTGCCGCGCACTCCGCTGCCGCCACCGGCCGCTCTGCTACATGATGGCAAGTTGTCAAACGGCGTCCAATATGAAGCTGAAAGTCATATCAGCAGACGCAGTTTACGACGCGCCCGTTATCGGCGCTTCACCATCGGTGGGGAGGTAAGCTCGCTTGACCCACTTCTTGCCCAGCGTGATCCTCATGGCCGAATAGCCATCCACTGCGATCGAAATCGGCGTGAAGTCGTCCGAGGAGCTTTCCCCTACGCGCGTCACGACGCCCGCAAGCATGACCGTAAAGCTGACCATCCACTCGCAGTGGCTTGAAAAGGGTGAT
>JBKJRE010000148.1:0-6686 GCA_046594775.1 Rhizobiaceae bacterium
CAAAGACTGGCGGCGCATCCACACCCGCTACGATCGATGCGCCCACACCTTCATGTCCGCCATCTGTATCGCCGCAACCGTCATCTTCTGGCTCAATCAATGAGTCCTGAGCCTAGCGCGGTTCAGACACAGGCGGAGTCGAACCGACCCGGTTGTGCCAGGAGCGGCCCACCGCACTTCCGGTAAGACCCGACTTGCCCAGGGTCAGGACCCTAATCGAAAACGATGCTCGGCGTTGCGGCCTCGGCAAGCCCGCGTTCTTCCAGAACCCGATCCCAGACTTTCGTGGCCACGGCGCGATAGATCATCGATTCCGGACCGTCGGGCCGCGACACCACGACGGGCTCACCGGAATCCGAGGTTTCACGGATCTCCATTTGCAGCGGCACCTCGCCGAGGAAGAAGACGCCGAGCCGCTCCGCTTCGCGCCGAGCCCCACCATGCCCGAATATGTCATAACGCTTGCCGGTGTCGGGCGCGATGAAATAGCTCATGTTCTCGACGATGCCGAGCAACGGGACATCGACTTTCCTGAACATGTTCAGGCCCTTGCGCGCGTCGATCAGCGCCAGGTCCTGCGGCGTCGAGACGATGACGGCGCCGGCCAGCGGCACCTGCTGCGCCATCGTCAGTTGCGCATCGCCTGTGCCGGGCGGCATGTCGACGACCAGAATGTCGAGTTCGCCCCATTCGACCTCGCGCAGCATCTGCGCCAGCGCAGACATGACCATCGGGCCGCGCCAGATCATCGGCGTTTCCTCGTCGACCAGAAAGCCCATCGACATGACCTTCAGGCCGTATTTCTGCATCGGCCTCATGACCTTGCCGTCGACCGTCTGCGGCCGTCCACGGATATCGAGCAGGCGCGGCATGGAAGGTCCGTAGATGTCGGCATCGAGCACGCCTACCCTGAGGCCTATCGCGGCAAGTCCGAGCGCAATGTTGACCGCCGTGGTGGACTTGCCGACGCCACCCTTGCCGGAGGCGACGGCGATGATTGAGTCGATGCCCGGCACGCCGCGCTTTCCGGAGGCCTGGGCGGGAGGATGCAGCGCCTTGCCCGGCGCGGCGGAGACTGGCGAGGCCGCCGCCGGTGCCGGCCTCGGCTTCACCGCGGCTTCCATCCCGCCGCCCTTTTTCTCGGCGGTCAGCGCCACCATGGCGCCTGCCAGGCCGGGGATCGACTTGACCGCGCTCTCGGCGGCGGCGCGCAGCGGCTCCATCTCCTTCGCGCGTGTGGCCGGAACCGTGATCGAGAAGAATACCTTGGCGTCGGCGATGAAAATCTCGGAGACCATGCCCAGCGAGACGATGTCGCCGGAGCCATCCGGGCCATTGATGGTCCTGAGGCGTTCGAGGACGGCCTCTTTCGTAATGTTCATGCTTTCCCTGTCCGTGCTGTGCCGCCCTCAGATAGTCCCTGGATGGGTTCGAACCTAGGCGTCATGATCCGATTGGCGAGTCCGGGCGTTCACGCGTCAGCCGAAGCGCTCCGGGCCATAAGGCGCCAGCAGCGTATCCCGGCGGCCCGACAGGATTTCCCCGGCCGCAAACAGCCCGACGGCCGGCGCCAGCGTGACACCCGAATGCATGACGGCGGCATAGACGCCGTCTACGCCGCCAGGACGGCCGATGACCGGAAAGCCGTCGGCCGGCGTCGGGCGATATCCGATCGTAAGATAGTCGAAAGCCAGATCGCTGGCGTTGGCAAGCATCGCCTTGACCTTGGCGAACAGGTCGTGCGCGGTCGCTTCGGCGTCGAGGCCCGGGTCGGCGCCGCGGAAATCCGCGCCGGCGACAATGCGCCCATCGGCTGTCTGGCGGACATGCGCGACGTCCCCGATGACCAGGCCGTTGAGCCGTTTTTCGGATGGTCTCGAATGGACAAGCAGGCCGGGCGGGGTGTCGAGAGGCAGGGTAAAACCGATGCCGGCAAGCAGGCCGACGCTCGCGGCACCGGCCGCGACAACCACCTCGTCAGCCTCGATCCGGCCCTCATCCGTGGCGACGCCGCTGACCACTCCAGCGTTAAAAACCAGCGCGGAAGCAAGGGCTTGATGACGAAGCGATGCGCCTTTTTCCACGGCATCCGAGAGCAGCGCAAGGGTGGCGGCGACCGGCTCGGCGGCGCCCTCGCCGGCCACGTGGAGCGCGAATTCGGGCGGCTGCGCAAGGCCCGGCTCGAGCCGGGCGGCCTCGTCGCGATCCACCGGCCGGATGCCATAGCCCCAGGCGCCATGTCCGGCGGCGAAATTTTCCAGTTCCGGGCGCGCCAGATCGAAGCAAAGCGAGCCGCACCAGGCCAAAGGAATGCCCGGAACCTCGCGGGCAAGGCGCGTCCACTCCACCATCGAGCGGGTGCGCAGATCGAAATAAGGCCTTGGATTTCCGGCACTTGCGTTGATCCACGCAAAGGAGGCGGGCGTCGCGACACCGCCGGGATGACCGGCTGCGAGGATGGTGACGCGGGCCCCGGCGCGCGTCAGATGCCAGGCGATCGAGGCGCCGATGATGCCCGCGCCGACAACGACAATATGTTTCTGGGCCAACGGGTTAGGTCTCCGGTTGCCAGCCATGAGTAGTGATTCGGCTCGGGCGAGGCAATGCCGAAAGCGTGGATAGATTTTCCGGTTCAGGGCATCCTTGATTCAGAAAACGGCTGGAAAAACAATGCGTTGTGGCTTTTCACCCGATCTGCGGTCGCAAATCTGTTCACAAGGCGGACGCTCATGCACGTGTCATCTGTTTTCCGCGTCACTCGAGGCCACGCTATCTGGCCTTCCGCGCCTTTTTCCAGTGCTCGCGAACATGGACGTAGCCGTCGCGGTAAACCGCTTCCGGACTCTCGGCGAAATCGCGCCAGACCTTTGTCGCCGCCGCGAGATCCTTGAGGCCGCGGCCGAAGGCCTCGATGGTCAGCCAGTCGTCGTAGCCGCTCTGGCGGATGGCGGCGAAGGTCTTCTTCCACGGGATGTTGCCGCGCCCAGGCACGCCGCGATCATTCTCGGAAATGTGGATATGGGCGAAGTGCTTCACATGCTTGGTGTAGGCCGCGATCGGGTCGGCCTCCTCGATGTTGGCGTGGAAGGTGTCGTACATGCCCTTGATGTAGGGGTGGCCGATGGCGTCGAGATGCTCGGCAAGGTCGGCCATGGTGTTGAGCAGATAGCACTCGAAACGGTTCAGCGCCTCAAGCCCGATGGTAACCCCCTGCTCACCGGCATGATCGCCGATGGCGCGCTGCGAGGCGACCGAACGCCTCTTCTCGGCAGCGGTCGGGCCGACGCCCGAAAAAGCGCCAATCGTCGAATGCAGGGGGCCGGAAAGCCGCACCGCGCCGAGCGCCCTGGCGCAGTCGATCGTCCGTTTCACATAGGCGATGCCTTTCCTGCGCGTCGCGGCGTCCGGCGAGATCAAATTCATCGACGGGTCGCCCATGGCCGAGACGGCAGTGCGCTCCAGGCCGATTGTGTCGAGCATGTCGCCAAGCCTGTGATAGTCGTCGGGCGTGCCCTCGAAGATCGGAATCTCGACCCCGTCATAGCCGGTAGCCTTGATGTCCTTGAGCAGGTTCTTGTGCTTTTGCGTGACGTTGGTCGTCCACAGCAACATGCAAAAGCCGACTCTCATGTCGATCCCCTCCAAATCTGGTCCGACCAGATTGCAGGTTTCATGTCGACAGGCAAGCCGGATGCGCGCGCCAACCTATCGGGGTCAAGCGACACAGGTGATTATGTGGGCCTGGATTTTGCCCGCAACCGCGCCCTCGCCGTGTCTCTGCGCAATGGCGGCTTCGGCGGTGTCGGTTGCAGCTTCAAGTCTTCCGGCGTCCCTGGCCTCGATTTCGTTGCGAAGAGGCGTTCCCTGACAATAGGCGACGGCGGCAACACGCGGCGACGATGCGCGGCTCTGTTCGGCTTTCGTCTCGATCACCACATCGAAGAAGCCTGCGTCCTGCAGTTCGCGGCGGATCAGCGCCGTATCATGGTAGCCGTGCGGCGTACGCGCCATGAAGCGCGGCGGATCGTCCGGAAATATTGTTGCGAGCGCGTTCGTCACATCGTCGGCGAAATCGTTCTCCTCGATACGATCCCACACGTTGAACAGAAAATGTCCTCCGGGCTTCAGGACCCGTCCTGCTTCGCGGTAGGCTTTTGAGCGGTCGGGAAAGAACATCGCGCCGAACTGGCAACAAACGACATCGAAGGCGGCATCTTCAAAGGGCAGATCCAGAGCGTCCGCCTGCCGCCATGCGATGCGACCGTCGGGATCCTGGCGCGAAGCGGCGTAATCGAGCATCGGCTGGTTGAGGTCGGTGACGACATAGCTTGCGTCCGGGGACAGTTTAGGCGCCAGGGCGCGGGTGACAACCCCGCTTCCCGCGGCGATTTCCAGGACCGCGCCTGGCGAAAACGACGCTGCCCGCCGCGCCATTTCCGCGGCATAGGGTTCGAAAATCAGCGGCACCATGTAGCGGTCGTAGTTTTGCGGAATCGAACCGGCAAACAGCTTGTCCGCTTCCAACATGGCGATCCCCTCCGGCCTGTCTGTCTCGCCAGATTATCACATCATGATTCAGACTGGACCATGGCTTTTTCGCAGGCAAGGCAACCGCGAAGGGCAAATCGGGCAATCCGATCTCTCGCGCCAGGGGCGAGGCAAGTGTGGAGCCCAGCAAGGGGCGAGGTAAGGGCGCAGCCCAGCAAGGGGCCAGGCAGCGCTATGAATGCGCGATCATGACGTGGCGGACGGCGGTGTAGTCCTCCAGCGCGTAGACCGACATGTCCTTGCCGTAGCCGGACTGCTTGAGGCCGCCATGCGGCATTTCGTTGGTCAGCATGAAATGCGTGTTGATCCAGGTGCAGCCATATTGCAGGCGGGCGGCCGTCGACATGGCGCGCGAGATATCCTTCGTCCAGACCGACGAGGCGAGGCCGTAGTCGCTGTCATTGGCCCAGTTGACGGCGTCGTCGACCTCGGAGAAGCGGGTGACCGAGACGACCGGGCCGAAAACCTCGCGGCGGACGATCTCGTCCTCCTGCAGCGCGCCGGCGACCACCGTCGGCTGGTAGTAGAAGCCGGAGCCCTCGCCGACCTTGCCGCCGGTGGTGATCTCGACATGCTTGAGCTCGGCGGCGCGCTCGACGAAGGAGGCGACGCGGTCACGCTGGCGCCGGGAGATCAGCGGGCCAATCTCGTTGGCGGTGTCGTCCGGGTCGTCGTAATGGATGGTGGAGACGGCGGCGGAGAGGTCGGCGACGAGCTTTTCGTAGACCTTCTTGCCGGCATAGACGCGGCAGGCGGCGGTGCAGTCCTGGCCGGCATTGTAGTAGCCGAAGGCGCGCAGGCCGGCGACCACGGCGTCGATGTCGGCGTCGTCAAAGACGATGACCGGCGCCTTGCCGCCTAATTCCAGATGGGTGCGCTTGACCGACTTGGCGGCGGCCTCCAGCACCTTCTTGCCGGTGGCGATGTCGCCGGTGATGGAGATCATGTTGACCCTGGGATGATTGATCAGCGCATTGCCGACCGTGATGCCGCGGCCGAGCACGACATTGACGACGCCCGCGGGCAGGATGTCGGCCATGATCCTGGCCAGCTTGAGCGCGGTGAGCGGTGTCTGCTCCGAGGGCTTGAAGACGACGGTGTTGCCGCCGCCGATGGCCGGCGCAAGCTTCCACGCCATCATCATCAGCGGATAGTTCCACGGCGCGATGGAGGCGACGATGCCTACGGGATCGCGGCGGATCATCGAGGTGTGGCCGGACAGATATTCGCCGGCGACGACGCCCGGCATGGAGCGCACGGCGCCGGCGAAGAAGCGGTAGCAGTCGACGATGGCCGGGATCTCGTCATTGAGCACGGCATTGACCGGCTTGCCGCAGTTCAGCGCCTCAAGCTTGGCGAATTCGCCGGCCTCGGCCTCGATGCGCTCGGCGATCTTCAACAGGTAGACGGAGCGCTGGGCCGGCGTGGTGCGCGACCAGGTGACGAAGGCCTTTTCGGCGGCGGAAACGGCGGCCTCGACCTGGGCCTCGGAGGCTTCCGGCAGGTCGAGGATTTTTGCGCCGGTGCGCGGGTTGAGCACGGCTTCAGGAGCCTCGGTTCCGGCGACGAATGTCGAGCCGATGAGCATTTCAGTCTGCATTGTCGTTCTCCTTGTGCAGGTCGTGAATGGTCAATGGTGAATGGCGAGGGCCCGGCCTCAAACTGCCCGTGTGCGGGCATATTCTTGTTTTCATTCACTATTTCACCATTCACCATTCACCTTTTCATTTCCCGGAACCGGCGATCTGGTCGCCATCGCGGGTGAGATAATAGGCGGCAAGAATGGGCAGCAGCGTCACCAGAACGACGACCATGGCGACGACATTGGTGACCGGGCGCTGGCGCGGGCGCACCAGTTCCTCCAGCATCCAGATCGGCAGGGTCTGCTGCTGGCCGGCGGTGAAGGTGGTGACGATGACCTCGTCGAAGGAAAGCGCGAAGGCGAGCATGCCGCCGGCAACTAGCGCGGTGCCGATGTTGGGCAGGATGACATGGCGGAAGGTCTGGAAGCCGTCGGCGCCGAGATCCATGGAGGCCTCGACCAGCGAGCCGGAGACTCGGCGGAAGCGGGCGACGGCGTTGTTGTAGACGACAACTACGCAGAAGGTGGCGTGGCCGAGAATGATGGTCCAGATCGA
>JBKJRE010000177.1:0-2800 GCA_046594775.1 Rhizobiaceae bacterium
GTCGATCGCGGCGCTCCGGCGACTGCGATCCATGTCCGCGACATCCTTAAGCAGATCTACGGGTTTGCGATCTTGCACGGCGAGAAGGTCGCCAATCCGGCCGACGATGTCGGACCCGCCACGATCGCGACGTTCGTTCCAAAGGACCGTTCGCTGTCGCCGACAGAAATTCGCGTGATGCTCAAGCAGCTCGACCATGTGGCGACGCTGCCAACGATCCGACTCGGGATGCGCCTCTTCTTGCTGACAATGGTGCGCAAGAGCGAGCTGCAGGATGCGGTCTGGGACGAGGTCGACTTCGAGAACGCCGTGTGGACGATCCCCAAGGAGCGCATGAAGCGATCCAAGGCACATAACGTCTATCTCTCGCAGCAATGCCTCGACATCATGATCGCGTTGAAGACCTGCGCGGGCAACTCGCGCTACCTTCTGCCGTCTCGGTATGATGCGGATGCGCCGATGTCCCGGGCGACCTTCAACCGCGTCACCTATGCCGTCGTGGAGCGCGCGCAGAAGGAAGGCTTACCGCTGGAGCCGTTCACGGTACATGACATGCGCCGGACAGGATCGACCCTGCTCAACGAACTAGGGTTCAACAGTGACTGGATCGAAAAGTGTCTGGCCCATGAAGATGGGCGGTCCTCGCGCGGCGTCTACAACAAGGCGGAGTATGAGCATCAGCGGCGGCATATGATGCAGGAATGGTCTGATATCATCGATGCTTGGGTGGCGGGGCAGAAGCGCGTGCCGGTCCTGATTCCGCCATCGATGCCTATGCTCGCGCCTGATCCGGCGCTTTAACGGGCCGCGCCTTGCGCTTGCGAACATCGGGATGCGGCGCCCGGTCGATGGGTGATCGGCGGGCTGTCGCTAGGCGCTCAGTCAGCCAGGCTTCGACCTCGGCCAGATCCCACACCACACAGCGCGGGGTGAGCGCAAAGCGACGAGGGAATTCCCCGCGCTGTTCCATCTCATAGATGGTGGTGTCGGCCAGCGGTACGATCTGCCGAAGCTCATGGCGGCGGATCATCCGTTTTTTGAGGACCTCAGATTTCGTCGACATAACTCTACTCCAACGAGATTAGCGTCTGATGCCGATTGGAGCCGATAGACCCGACATGAAAAGAGCGAACACACCGGCGTAGGGCTCACGGCGGCAATGGCGTGTAAATCGGCGGGTCTATGGCCGAAGGGATCGCGGCATGATTGCTGTAGATCACGCCGATCATTCCGGGCCAGCGCTTTGCAGCCGCTGTGCTCGCGGCATTATCTCGCATCTCAGATGCGTGATAATTCTTGCATATGAAGCGGGATGGTGGGATTAACGCGCATCTAAGATGCGAGATAATCCTATGGCTCTTCATTTAGTCGGTGAGACAATTGACGCCAAACGCGCGCATCAGCGCGCGCAGGCCGGTGATTTGCTCCAGCTCGTGCGCGGGGTTTACGTCGATGACCAAGGGGACATCGAGGCGACGATCCTCGGCCATGCGATCCGTATTGCCCACTATCTCTATCCCAACGCCTATCTGTCGTCGGCAAGCGCAGCGCTGCTCGCGCCGACGCCCGACGGACGCCTCTTCATCAGCGGCCGCCGTAACCAACGCACGCGGTTGCGGACGCTCGAGATCATCCAGAACGAAGCACCGAAGCATCCGTCGACGGCGATCGCGGTCATCGGCGACGACTTGGGCGAATTGCGCATCGATGCCTCATCGCCGCGCCAACGCTTTCTCGAAGCGTTCCGCCTGCGCAGCGAACATGCGAGCGCGGTAACCGCCGACATGCGCGCGCATATGGCTGCGCGTCTGGTGGAGGAACATGGCAGCCCCCAAGCCGCGGCCGACGCCGTCTGGGTGCTGGCGCGTGAGAACGAATGGTATCGCGAAGGTGAAGGCGCCGAGCGCTTCCTGCTGGCACAGCCGGGTGTTGCCAAGGCGCCGGTCAATAAGGCGGCGCTCGATCTTCTCGTCGCCTGGCACGGTGAACTGCTCGGCCGGCTGACCCACGATGGATTCGAGTGGCGCTGGAAGCCCGGGCGTCGAGTGGGACCGGCCCTGGTTCGCGAGACCACGCCGGGCAAGCTGCCGGCCTTCATTGAGTCGCTGCTGCCCGAGGGCTGGCTGGCGCAAGTTCTCCACGAACGCGATGAACGCGAGGCGCTCCGGCGCGGACGGCGATATATGTCGAACATCGTCATCGTCGAGGGTCGAGAGGAACTGGCGGCGCTGCCTGCCGACAGTCTCACGACAACACTGGCTGGATACATTGACGCTGGTCGCTTCACCGGCCGCTACGCCGGTCCGGCGCGCGGTGAGATCGAGGAGACCTTCGAGCAGAACCTGGCGCGCATCTTCGCGCGCGCGGAAACGCCGCGCCTGTCGGGCGTCCAGATCAAGGCGCCAATGAGCCTGATGCCTGATGGCGCCCTCGTTCCGGCCATCGATCAGCCGTTCACCCATATCCTCAAGCCCGCCGGCACGGCGGGCTTCGAGACGTTGCCGGTCGTCGAGTGGCTTTGTCTGGAGCTTGGCCGCTCGGCCGGGTTCGATGTGCCTGATGCCGCGCTGCTCGAAATGCCCGATGGCATGTCGCCCGCACTGGTCGTCGAGCGGTTCGACATTCGTCGCGGGCCAGCGGATCAGCGACGTCTGGCGATGGAGGATTTTTGCTCCATTCTGGACCTTCCCGCAGCCGCCAAATACGACGGCACGATCGAGCGGATGGCGCGCGGGCTGCGACCGCTGTCGACCGATCCGGCTGGCGATCTCGATATCCTGTTTCGCCGCGCCGTGTTCGC
>JBKJRE010000370.1:0-7245 GCA_046594775.1 Rhizobiaceae bacterium
AGCAGCCAGTATTCGATGTCGAAAGCTTCCTGCTCAGGCAGGCCGACATAGGTCGAGACTGTCGAGGCGCCGCGCATCACGTTGATGGCATTGACGTAGAATTCGCCTGAAATGCGCGCCGTTGCCTTGTCGCCGGCGAAGGTGAACATGCCGACGCCCGGCATCAGGTAGACCACCGCATTTGGATCGCGGATTTTCGGTGTATCCGCATCCCTGCAGCGGTCGTAATAGGCCTGGTAGCCGGCGCGGTAGGCTTCGATGTCAGCCGGCAACCTGTCGATCACGGCGTCTACGTCGGGGCGTGCCGGATCGAACTCGATCACCAGCGGCCGGATCTTGGTGCGCAGGAAGTGATCGGGGCAGGACGTGCCGAGCGCTGCAAGCGGCCGGAGACTGGCCGAATTGACGAATTCCAGCACGGCGGGCGAATCGTCGAAATGGCCGAGCTTGCCGCCGCCTTGCGAGATCAGTCCGCGGATCTTCGGCATCAGCCGCGCGGCAATGGCGCGGCGCGTCGGCGCATCGAGGGACTCGAAGACGGCGCCGCCGAAGATCGCCCTGCCGGTGCTGCTCGTCTCGAACCAGTCCATCGCCTCATTGATCGTCGCGATGGTGTTCTCGTAGCATTCCTTCTGCGTGTCGCCCCAGGTGAACAGGCCATGGCTTTCGAGGATGACGCCGCGCGCCTCGCGATTGTCACGGCAGAACTTTTCCAGCGACAGGCCGAGCTCGAAGCCGGGCCGCTTCCACGGCAGCCAGCCGATCTCGTCACCGAATATCTCGTTGGTTATGGCACGGCCATCCTTTGCCGCAGCAACCGCGATGATGGCGTCCGGATGCATGTGGTCGACATGCGCCTTGGGCACATAGGCGTGCAGCGGCGTATCGATTGAGGCAGCGCGTGGATTAAGGGCGAAGGTGCAGTGCGGCAGGTAGCCGACCATCTCATCCTCGTGCTCGACGCCGCGGTAAAGCTTCTTGAGGGCGCGGAGCTTGTCCATGTAGAGAGTCGCAAGGCCGTCGAGCTTGAGCGAGGCGTTGTCGCCGCCTGAGCCTTTGACCCATAGGACTTCGACCGGCTCACCTGTTAGCGGATCCTGCTGCCAGACCTTCGAAGAGGTGTTGCCGCCGCCGTAATTGGTTACACGCTTGTCGGAGCCAAGCGTGTTCGAGCGATAGACCAGGCGTTCGGGCTCGCTCATCGCGGACGCTTTGGCGTCGTCCCACAGATTGGCGAGGCGGGCGCCGATGCGCTTGTCGAGCATGTCCTGAAACCTCCCGTTTGGCAGGCGTCGCAGCGCCGGCCATTGGCAGCAAATTCACATGGCGGCCGGAAGTTTGTCAATCATAAACAATCATCTTCGCGCATATTGCACTGCACAATGGAAATATTTGACTGAAAATGATTGACACTGATCTTTTTGCGCGTCTAGATGGCCAGGCAGGGGAGGTACCATGCACGAGAAAGAACGTCATCGTCTGATACTGTCTGCCGTGCAGGAAAAGCCTGTGGTGACGGTGCAGGAGATGGTCGATCTCACGGAATCGTCCGAGGCGACGATCCGACGCGACATTGCAGCCCTGCATGTCCAGAAGCGCCTGCGGCGGGTACGCGGTGGCGCGGAGGCGATCTCGCCGCCCCAGTTCATCGGCCTTGCCGGCCGGCCCTTTTCCGTCAACGAGACGCTGCATGCGGCGCAAAAACGCGCCATTGCGCGCGAGGCGGTCGAACTGTGCACGGACGGCGAGCCCATCATCATCAACGGAGGCACCACAACCTTCCAGATGGTGCATTTCCTGGCGCTGCGCCGGATGCCGATCTTCACCAATTCCTTTCCGATCGCCGAGCACCTGCTCAAGCATTCCAAGAATGCCGTGATGGTGTCGGGCGGCACGGTTTACCGAGAGCAGAACATCATCCTTTCGCCCTTCGACAATGATGTAACGCGCAATTTCTATGCGCGGCGCATGTTCATGGGGGCCCAGGGCCTCGGTCCGCTCGGCCTGATGGAGGCCGATCCGCTGCTCATCCAGGCCGAGCAGAAGCTGATCGACCAGGCCGATGAACTGGTGGTTCTGGTCGACTCCTCGAAATTCAGGCTGCGCTCCAGCCTGATCCTGTGCGGCCTGTCGCGGATCGCCACCGTCATTACCGACGACGGTATCGAGGACCGGGAGGCAAAGATGCTTGAGACTGCCGGCGTGTCGCTCATCGTGGCGCGTGGTTTGGCGGGCAAGGAGGAATCTTCGCTGCATGCGTGAGGAAATCACGCGCCGCAGTGGTGATGGAATGCAACACAAGGGAGGAATTACAGGATGAATATTGTCAAGAAACTGATGGTCGCCGCCGCGCTTTCGGCTGCCATGTTCGCCAACACGGCCTATGCGGAGAACGTCAAGATCGCACTGGTCGTGAAGTCGCTCGGCAACGGCTTCTTCGACGCCGCCAACAAGGGGGCCGAGGAAGCCGCCAAGGAACTCGGCGATGTCGACATCATCTACACCGGCCCGACAAAGGCCACAGCAGAGGCGCAGATCGAAGTGGTCAACACGCTGATCGCGCAGAAGGTCGACGCAATCGCCATTTCGGCCAACGACGCCGACGCTCTGGTGCCGGCGCTGAAGAAGGCGATGGAGCGCGGCATCACCGTGATTTCATGGGACTCGGGCGTGGCGCCGGAAGGCCGGCAGATGCACCTCAACCCGTCGGACACCAACCTGATTGGTGAAACCATCATCAAGCTCGCAGCCGACTACTTGCCCGAGGGTGGCGACGTGGCCATCCTGTCGGCATCCTCCACCGCGACAAACCAGAACGCCTGGATCGAAGCGGCCAAGGCGGCGCTGCCGGGCAAGTTCCCCAACATCAACCTCGTCGCCACCGTCTATGGCGATGACGATTCGGCCAAGAGCACCGACGAGGCCAAGGGCCTGCTGAAGTCCTATCCCAATCTCAAGGCGATCATCGCCCCGACCACGGTCGGCGTCGTTGCCGCCGCGCAGGTGGTGACGGATGAAGGCCTGATCGGCAAGGTCAATGTAACCGGACTTGCCCTCCCCTCGGAGTTCAAGCAGTTCATCGACAACGGCGCATCGCAGGCTGTCGCACTGTGGAACCCAATCGACCTCGGTTACTCGGCCGTCTATCTCGCCTACGACCTGGCGGTGAAGAAGGACGAGGCCAAGCCCGGCGCCAAGCTCTCCATCGGCCGCGTCGGCGAGGTCACCCTCGACGACACCAACTCGGCGGCAATGGCCGCTCCCTTCACCTTCGACAAGAGCAATATCGAAGAATTCTCCAAGATCTACTGATCCGCGTATAGTGGACCAGGCGGCGAAGCCTCGCGCTTCGCCGCCTTTCCGACCGCGAAACTTCAGGGCTTGATACGAAGACATGAATACGACAGCCCGTTCCCCAGCAGCCCGATCCGCAGAACCCTCGACCGAAGCGCGCCTAAGGCTTGCCGGTATCAGCAAGAGCTTTCCGGGTGTGCGTGCATTGCACGATGTCGGCCTGTCGCTCTATCCCGGTCAGGTAACGGCCCTGATCGGCGAGAACGGGGCCGGCAAGTCGACGCTGGTCAAGATCCTGACCGGCATCTACCAGCCCGATGCGGGCGAGATCAGCATCGACGGCAAGGCTGTGGAACTGTCGAGCGCGCACAAGGCTTTCGAGCACGGAATCACCGCGATCCACCAGGAGACGGTGCTGTTCGACGACCTTTCGGTGGCGGAGAACATCTTTCTCGGCCATGCGCCGCGCACGCGCCTTGGCACCATCGACTGGAAGACGATGCGCAGCGATGCGAACGAAGTGCTGGCCACCATGCGGGCCGGCCATATCGACGCCGATGCGCGGCTGAGGGACCTCGGCATCGCGAACAAGCATCTCGTGGCGGTCGCCCGCGCCATGTCGATCGACGCGCAGATTGTCATCATGGACGAGCCGACGGCCGCACTTTCGGCCAAGGAGATCGAGGAGCTCTTCCTGCTCATCGAGTTCCTCAAGAGTGATGGCAAGGCGGTACTGTTCATCAGTCACAAGTTCGACGAGATCTACCGCATCGCCGACCGCTATACCGTGTTCCGCGACGGCGAGATGGTTGGCGAGGGACTGCTCGCCGATACCGGCCAGAGCGAGATCGTGCAGATGATGGTCGGGCGCGCCGTCGACAAGATCTTCCCCCCGCGCGAGGCGAGCATAGGCGCGCCGGTGCTCAGCGTCACGAAGCTGTCGCATCCGACGGAGTTCGACGACATTTCCTTCGACCTGCACAGAGGCGAGATCCTCGGCTTTTACGGCCTGGTCGGCGCCGGCCGCAGCGAAGTCATGCAGGCGATCTTCGGCATCACCCGAACCAGCGCTGGCCGGATCGCGCTCGAAGGCAAGGCCCTCGCGTCCAAGTCGGCGGCCGATGCGATCGATGCCGGCATCGTCTACGTGCCGGAGGAGCGCGGCAAGCAGGGCGTCGTGATCGGCATGCCGATCTTCAAGAATGTGTCGCTGCCCTCGCTAAAGCGAACATCGTCGTCAGGCGTGTTGCGGCTGAAGCAGGAGTTCGACCTGGCGCGCGCCTATACGCAGCGACTCGACCTGCGCGCCGCATCGCTCAGCCAGGATGTCGGCACGCTGTCGGGCGGCAACCAGCAGAAGATCGTCATCGCCAAATGGCTGGCGACGGCGCCCAAGGTAATCATTCTAGACGAGCCGACCAAGGGTATCGACATCGGCTCGAAGGCGGCCGTGCACGGCTTCATGGCCGAACTGGTCGCCGAGGGGCTCTCGGTCATCATGGTGTCCTCCGAACTGCCCGAGATTCTCGGCATGTCGGACCGTGTCGTGGTTATGCGCGAGGGCCGCATTGCCGACATCTTCGACAACAAGGGCCTGGATGCAGTCAGGCTAGTCGAGACGGCGGCGGGGATCTTTTCGGCATGAAGGCGCTGTTCCGCAATCGCGAGGTCTGGCTGGCAGCCGCAATCGTGGCGATGATCGGCCTCGTCTCGTCGCGCTTTGCCGGCTTTGCCCATCCCGGCAACCTGGCCCAACTGTTCAACGACACCTCGCTCTTGATCATCCTGGCGCTCGGCCAGATGGTCGTCATCCTGACGCGGTCGATCGACCTTTCGATGGCGGCCAATCTTTGCTTCACCGGCATGGCAGTGGCGATGCTCAACGCCGCGTTTCCGGCCATTCCCATCCCCTTGCTGATCGCAGTCGCGCTTGCCGTCGGGCTGCTGCTTGGCGCCATCAACGGCCTGCTGGTCTGGAAGCTCGACATTCCCTCGATCGTGGTGACGCTCGGCACGCTGACCATCTATCGCGGCGCCACCTTCGTGCTGTCGGGCGGCGCATGGGTCAATGCCGACCAGATGAGCCCGGCCTTCATCGGCTTCCAGCGCGCGCAGTTCCTCGGCATCCCGGTACTATCATGGGGCGCCATCGTCGTCATCGCCCTGTTCTTCCTGGTGATGACCAGGACCGCGCTCGGCCGCTCGATCTATGCGGTCGGCGTCAACCCGACCGCCTCGGTCTATGCCGGCATCGATGTAGGGCGCACCAAGTTCATCGCCTTCTGCATCTCGGGGTTGGTCGCCGGCCTCGCCGGCTACCTGTGGATCTCGCGCTATGTCATCGCCTCGGTGGAAGTCGCCAACGGCTACGAGCTCAACATCATCGCCGCCTGCGTCATCGGCGGCATCTCGATCGCCGGGGGGATCGGCTCGGTCGGCGGCGCCGTGCTGGGCGCGCTGTTCCTCGGCATCATCGCCTCGGCGCTGCCGGTGGTGAACATCTCGCCCTTCTGGCAGGTGGCCATCTCGGGCAGCGCCATCATCCTGGCCGTCGCGCTAAACGCGCGCGGCGAGCGCAAGCAGGGCCGCATCATCCTGAGGCAGGCGGAAGCCGCATGAGCGCAACGACCGACACCATCTCGCCACGCCAGCTTCCCGACCGGCTCGACCGGCCATTCGTCTCGCTGGTCTTCTCCTGGGAGGCGCTGCTGGTGCTTGTTGCGGCTGCCATCTTCGTCGCCAACAGCCTGGCCTCGCCCTACTTCCTCGACGCTTGGTCGCTGTCCGACCTGACCTTCAACTTCACGGAGAAGGGGCTGATCGCGCTGGCCATGGCGCTGCTCATCATCTCCGGCGAGATCGACCTGTCGGTCGCCGCCATTGTCGCGCTCGCCTCGACCCTGATGGGCATGGCGGTGCAGGCCGACATCGGCACGCCGGGCCTGGTGCTGATCGGCATCGTTTCGGGGCTCGGTTGCGGGGCCTTCAATGGCTTGCTGGTGACCCGATTCGGCCTGCCGTCGATCGTCGTGACGATCGGCACGATGAGCCTTTTCCGCGGCATCGCCTTCATCATTCTCGGCGACCAGGCCTACAAGGGCTACCCGGCAAGCTTCGCCTTCTTCGGACAGGGCTATGTCTGGTGGGTGGTGTCGTTCGAACTGGTGCTGTTCCTCGTGGCGGCCATGGTCTACGGCTTCCTGCTGCACCGCACCAGCTTCGGGCGGCGCATCTTCGCCATCGGCAACAACCCGGTCGCGGCGCAATATTCCGGCGTCCGGGTCGGCCGCATCAAGTTCGTGCTGTTTTGCCTGACCGGGCTGATGGCCGGCATTGCCTCTGTGCTCATCACCTCGCGGCTCGGCTCGACAAGGCCTTCGATCGCGCAGGGCTACGAACTCGAAGTCATCACCATGGTGGTGCTCGGCGGCGTCTCGATCCTCGGCGGCGCCGGCAGCATCATGGGCGTCGTACTCGCCGCCTTCATCATGGGGCTGGTGACCTTCGGACTTGGCCTGCTCAACGTTCCGGGCATCGTCATGTCGATCTTCATCGGCCTGCTGCTGATAACCGTCATCGCCCTGCCCATCGTCTGGCGACGCATCAAGGGAAAGCGAACCGGATGATGCCCGGGAAATACGCGTTCCGCATGCGGCTCAATCCGGGCAAGAAGGCGGAATATATACGTCGCCACGAAGCGATCTGGCCTGAACTCGTGGCGCTGCTGCGCGAGGCCGGCGTGTCGGACTATTCGATCCATTTCGACCAAGAGACCAATTTCCTGTTCGGCGTGCTGTGGCGCGGGGACGGGCACACGATGGACGATCTGCCTAACCATCCGGTGATGCGCAAATGGTGGGCGCATATGGCCGATATCATGGAGACAAGGCCCGACAACGAACCGGTGGCCGTACCACTGGAAACCGTGTTCCACATGAAATGACCAGGGCC
>JBKJRE010000619.1:0-6559 GCA_046594775.1 Rhizobiaceae bacterium
CGAGCCAGTTGACAGCGCTCAGCCTCTCACCCAGAAAAATCGCGCCAAAGACAGCCACAAGCACGACGCTTAGCTTGTCGACCGGCGCTACCTGCGAGGCGTTGCCGAGTTTCAGCGCGCGGAAGTAGCACAGCCATGACGCGCCCGTGGCCAGACCCGATAGCGTCAGGAAAATCCACGTTCTTGGCGCAATCTGCCCCAGCGGCTGGTATTGGCCTGTGGCTACTATGATGGTGGCGAGAACCGCCAGGATGATCGCGGTGCGGATCAGCGTCGCGAAATCTGAGCCGATATGCTCGATGCCGACCTTGGCAAGGATCGCGGTGATGGCCGCGAAGGCTGCCGCGAGGAGAGCCCACAGCTGCCAGGATGATAGGGCGGAGTTCATGGGCATTTTCCCTGAATAGGCAAGTCGGCACTTACATATTTATCCGCCGCTACGCGACATGGTCATCGCGCCAGATCGGCAACCACAGCGTCGAGCACGATCATGCCGGTGGCGGTGGCGCGCAGCCGCGAATTGCCGACCGGCGCGACGAGGCCCTCCTCCTGCAGGACCGACAGGCGCGCCGGCGAGAGCCCCCTGCCCGAGAGGCTTTCATAGCGTCCGAGGTCGATGCCTTCGGCAAGGCGCAGCCCCATGAGCAGGAACTCGTCGGCTTCTTCCGAACGCGTCAGCCGCTCGCCGCCCGTCGTGCCGTGGCCCTTCGCCTCGACCAGATTGAGCCATGTTTCAGGCATCCTTTCGGCAATGGTGACCACCCGCCGGCCATGCTCGATGAAACGGCCATGCGCGCCGGGACCGACGCCGACATATTCACCGTAGCGCCAGTAGGTCAAATTGTGGCGGCTTTCGGCGCCCGGCGTGGCATGGTTGGAGATTTCATAGGCCGGCAGGCCGCGTCGCGCCGTGATTTCCTGCGTGAGGGCATAGAGATCGGCGGCGAGATCATTGTCGGGGATGGTGAATTTTTTCGCCGCGTGCAGCGCGTGGAACGGCGTGCCCTCCTCGATGGTCAGCTGGTAGAGCGAAAGGTGGTCCGCTGCGTAGCCGATGGCCTGCTCGAGTTCAGATGCCCATTCGTCCATCGTCTGGCCGGGGCGCGCATAGATCAGGTCGAATGACAGGCGCGGGAATATGTCGCGCGCAAGGCCGATCGCCTTCATCGCCTCATCGACATTGTGCAGCCGTCCGAGGAACTTCAGGTCCCTGTCGTTCAGCGCCTGGACGCCGAGCGAGACGCGGTTGACGCCGGCGGCCCGGTAGCCGCGGAACCGCTCCGCCTCGACCGAGGAGGGGTTGGCTTCGAGCGTGATCTCGATGCCATCCGGCACCGACCAGTTATCGGCCACTGCCTGCAGCACTGCGCCAACCGTGCCGGGGTTCATGAGGGAGGGCGTGCCGCCGCCGAGAAAGATGCTGGTCACCTCGCGGGGGCCGGTGCGGGCGCGCATCGTCGCCAGTTCCTTCGCGAAGGCCGCCGCGAAGCGTTGCTGATCGACCGGCTGGTGGCGGACATGCGAATTGAAATCGCAGTAGGGACATTTTGCGGCGCAGAAGGGCCAATGGACGTAGACGCCGAAGCCGGGATCGCGGCTGGCCTGCAGGCTGCCGGTCATGCCGCCCCCAGGCAGGCGCGTGCGAATTTCTGGAAGGCGCGCGCCCGGTGCGACAGCGCCGCGGCCTGGCCAGGCTTCCAGCCATGTTTTTCGGCGGCAGTCATTTCGCCGAAAGTGATGTCGAAGCCTTCCGGCTGGAAGACAGGATCGTAGCCAAACCCCTTGTCGCCGCGCGGCGGCCAGACGAGACGGCCTTCGGCCTCGCCGCGAAAATATTCGGCACGACCATCCGGCTGGCAGAGGCAGAGGACGGCGACGAAGCGGCCGCTGCGTTGGGCGGCATCATCGACACCCCTCTCGCGCAACAAGGCTTCGGTCTTCTCCATGGCCATCATGAAGTCGCGCGAGCCATCGGCGGTTTCGGCCCAGTTGGCGGTATAGACCCCGGGCTGGCCGTCCAGCGCGTCGACGCAAAGGCCCGAATCGTCCGACATCGCCGGCAGTCCTGTAGCCACTGCCGCCGCATGCGCCTTGATATAGGCGTTCTGCTCGAACGTCGTGCCCGTCTCATCCGGTTCGGGCAGGCCGTAGTCCCTTGCCGACTTGGCCTCGATGCCAAAAGGCCCCAGGAGGTCGGCGAATTCGCGCAGCTTGCCTTCATTGTGGCTCGCCACGACGATGCTCTGTCCCTCGACCAGAATCATTCCATTCCCCAAATTCTCGCTTCAGCAAATTCCAGCGAATTGCCGGAGGGATCGCGGAAATAGATCGAGCGGCCGCCATTGGGCCATTCGAAATCGGCCTCGATGGCGATGCCCTTCGATGCAAGCAACGCTTTCCAGGCCTCGATCTCGTCGGCGGAAGCGGAAAAGCAGATGTGCCCCGGGCCATGCGCGCCATGCGGTGGAACAGGCAGTCCTGCATCCGGCGAGGGCGCAATGCATGTTGCCTCAGCGTTGAAAAGCAGCAGCACGCCCCGGCCGCAGCGGAAAAACACATGCCGCCCTTCGGCTCTCGCGATCCGCTCCAACCCCAAAGTCTGAGCGTAGAACGATTCGGCGGCCGCCAGATCGGTAACGTAGAGGGCCGATTCCAGGATGGCGGAGGGCTGCATGGCCTCGCCCTTAAGCCACCGCCATTTGCTGAAGGCCCACCAGGCGCGCAATGCCCTTCTTGGCCAAGGCCATGAGGGCGGCAAATTCTTCCTCGGAGAAGGGCTGGCCTTCGGCCGTGCCCTGTATCTCGACGATGCCGCCGCGCCCGGTCATGACGAAATTGGCGTCCGTTCCCGCAGCCGAGTCCTCCAGATAGTCGAGGTCTAGCACCGGCTGGCCGTTGTGAATGCCGCAGGAGATGGCCGCGACGTGATCCTTGAGCACCTTCGACACACTGATCATCTGGCGCGTTTCCATCCAGCGCAGGCAATCATTGAGCGCCACCCAGCCGCCGGTGATGGCGGCGGTGCGGGTGCCCCCATCGGCCTGGATGACGTCGCAGTCGACGGTGATCTGCTGTTCGCCAAGCCCCTGCAGATCCACCACAGCCCGCAGGCTGCGCCCGATCAGCCGCTGGATTTCCAGCGTGCGGCCGCCCTGCTTGCCGGAAGACGCCTCGCGGCGCATGCGGTCGCCGGTCGACCGCGGCAGCATGCCGTATTCGGCGGTTACCCAGCCCTTGCCGGAATTGCGCATCCAGCCGGGCACCTTCTCCTCCAAGCTTGCCGTGCACAGCACATGCGTGTCGCCGAATTTGACGAGGCACGAGCCTTCCGCGTGTTTCGAAACATTGCGCTCGAAGGAGATGGCGCGCATTTCGTCGAACTGGCGGTTGGATGGACGCATTTCTTGTCTTTCCTCAGGAATCGAACGTTGCGGGCTTTTAGCCCCGCGCCACCAGCAGCGCAAAGAAAAACGGCCCGGTTCCTTTTGTTGTGTTCCGGCCGGCAAAATCTATATCATTCCAGTGGAGGTGTTTCGCCAGAATGACCACGCCAATTCAAGATCCGAACCTTCAGTCGCTGGACCTGCGTTCGCGCGACATTTTCCGGCGCATCGTCGATTCCTTCCTGAAGGATGGCGAGCCGGTCGGCTCGCGCAATCTGTCGCGCATGCTGCCGTCGTCACTGTCGCCGGCCACCGTGCGCAACGTGATGAGCGATCTCGAGCATCTCGGCCTGGTCTATTCGCCGCACATTTCGGCAGGCCGGCTGCCTACGCAGAAGGGCCTGCGTTTCTTCGTCGACGCCTTCATGGAGCTCGGCGACCTGTCCGACGACGAGCGCAGGATCATCGAAGCGCAGGTAAAGGCATCCGGCAGCGGCGCCACCATGGAACATGTTCTTACGGAAGCCAGCCAGATGCTTTCAGGCATGTCGCGCGGCGCCGGACTTGTGCTGACCGCCAATAACGAGGTGGCGCTCAAGCATATCGAGTTCATCCAGCTTGAGCCGACCAAGGCGCTGGCGGTGCTGGTGTCGCAAAACGGCGATGTCGAAAACCGCGTGGTCGAGCTGCCGCCCGGCATCACGCTGTCGCAGCTGCACGAGGCTTCGAATTTTCTCAACGCGCATATTCGCGGCCGGACGCTCGCCGAGGCCAAGGCCGAGATCGCACGGATCAAGGACGAGACCAAGACGGCGCTGGATACGCTTTCACAGGATCTGGTCGAGCGCGGACTTGCCGTTTGGGCCGGCACCGAAAGCGGATTGCCCGCCCGGCTGATCGTGCGCGGTCGCGCCAATCTGCTCGAAAATGTCACGGCCCAGGCCGACATGGATCTTCTGCGACACCTGTTCGAGGATCTGGAAACCCAGGACGGGCTCATCCAGCTTCTCGAACTGGCTGAGGAAGGCTCGGGTGTGCGCATCTTCATCGGCTCGGAAAACAAGCTGTTTTCGCTGTCGGGCTCGTCGCTGGTGGTGGCGCCCTATCGCGACAAGGATGCCCGCGTTATCGGCGCGCTGGGCGTTATCGGCCCGACACGCCTCAACTATGCCCGCATCGTTCCGATGGTCGACTACACCGCCCAGATCGTCTCGCGCATGCTGCGTTAGGCGATGCTGCCGGCTTTCAAAGGAAAATCTTATGGCGCTCGAAGAGATCAAGGCCCGGATCAGCCTGCTGCTGGAGCAGATGGTCAACCAACCCGAAGACAAGCACGAGGTTCAGGAGCAACTGCGCGAGCGGCTGAACGAGTTGCGGGCGATGGGCATGCCCCTTCCCGACGATCTCGTGGAACTGGAAAAGCAGCTGGAGAAGGATTTCCCCGAGACCGGCGGCTGAGGGAGCGCATCCCGGCACCGTTCCGAAGATCAGGCCTCCGCGACAAACCATTCCGATATTGGGCCGATCCTGGCACTATAATTCCGCCATCTCCAGGTTTTCAGGACGCGTCCCACTCGGATTTTTCGTCACCGCACCCTATGTTTGGGGAAAGGGAGTTCCGCCATGACTAAAAATGTGCCCGGCCGCGGCAGAATCTATGGTTCCATCACGGAGACAATCGGCGACACGCCGCTCGTCCGCCTCGACAAATTCGCCAAGCACAAGGGCATCGTGGCCAATGTTCTGGCCAAGCTGGAATTCTTCAACCCCATCGCCTCCGTCAAGGACCGTATCGGCGTTTCGATGATCGAGGCGCTTGAGGCCGCCGGCAAGATTTCGCCCGGTCAGAACACGCTGGTCGAACCGACATCCGGCAATACCGGCATCGCGCTTGCCTTTGCCGCGGCAGCCAAAGGCTACAAGCTGATCCTGACCATGCCTGAGACAATGTCGCTCGAGCGCCGCAAGATGCTGGCCCTGCTCGGCGCGGAGCTTGTGCTGACCGAAGGCGCAAAGGGCATGAAGGGCGCCATCGCCAAGGCCGACGAGATCGCCGCCTCCATCAAGGGCGCCGTCATCCCGCAGCAGTTTGAAAACCCCGCCAACCCGGACATTCACCGCAGGACGACCGCGGAGGAAATCTGGAACGACACGCAAGGCAGCGTCGATATTCTGATTTCGGGCATCGGCACCGGCGGAACCATCACCGGCGTCGGGCAGGTTCTGAAGCAGCGCAAGCCGGGCGTGCAGGTCGTCGCCGTCGAACCCGAGGCTTCGCCGGTTCTCTCGGGCGGTCAGCCGGGACCGCACAAGATCCAGGGCATTGGCGCAGGCTTCGCGCCCAAGATTCTCGACACCACGATCTACGATGAAATCGTCACGGTCTCCAACGAGGATTCCGTCGCCAATGCGCGGCTGGTCGCGCGGCTCGAGGGTGTGCCGGTCGGCATTTCTTCCGGCGCGGCGCTGCAGGCGGCGAGCGTCATCGGTTCGCGTCCGGAAAACGCCGGCAAGGACATGGTGGTCATCATTCCCTCTTTCGCGGAGCGCTATCTCTCGACGATCCTGTTCGAGGGCCTGGGCGGGTAGGCGCGCCGGTTCAGACCCCGTCGGCGGCATCCCTGATGGCGGCGATATTGGCGCGATAGGCGGCTTCATTGCCCCCCTTGAAGATCGCGGCGCCTGCCACCAGCACGTCGGCGCCGGCCGCAGTCACAAGAGGTGCGGTTTCCGGCGACACGCCGCCATCGATCTCGATCCGGATCGGGCGGTCGCCGATCAGCGCCTTGACGCGCCGCACCTTTTCGACAATCGCCGGGATGAAGGCCTGGCCGCCAAAGCCCGGATTGACTGTCATTAAAAGCACCAGATCGAGCCGGTCGAGCACATATTCGACGACGCTTTCGGGGGTTCCGGGATTGAGCGACACTCCAGCCTTCTTGCCGAGCGACCGGATGGTTTGCAGCGACCGGTCAAGATGCGGTCCCGCTTCAGCATGCACGGTGATGATGTCGCAGCCGGCGTCGGCGAAGGCGGCGAGATAGGGATCGGCGGGGGTGATCATCAAATGGCAGTCGAACAGTTTGTCGGTGCGATTGCGGATCGACTTGATGACCGGGGGACCAAAAGTGATGTTGGGCACGAAATGCCCGTCCATGACGTCGAGATGAATCCAG
>JBKJRE010000221.1:0-6773 GCA_046594775.1 Rhizobiaceae bacterium
CGCATCATGCAGCTGAAGATCGAGCGGGAAGCGCTGAAGCTGGAGAAGGACGACGCCTCCAAGGACCGGCTCGTCAAGATCGAGAAGGAACTGTCTTCGATCGAGGAGGACTCCGCCCGGCTGACCAGCCTGTGGATGGCCGAGAAGGACAAGCTCGGGCGTGCCGCCGACATCAAGAAGGCGCTCGACGACGCGCGCAACGAACTCGCCATCGCGCAGCGCAAGGGCGAATTCCAGAAGGCCGGCGAGATTGCCTACGGCCGCATCCCGGAACTGGAAGCGCAGCTGAAAGTTGCCGAGACGCAGGAAGATGCGGGCACGCTGGTCGAGGAGACGGTGTCGTCCGAGCACATCGCCTACATCGTGTCGCGCTGGACCGGCATCCCGGTAGACAAGATGCTGGAGGGCCAGCGCGAGAAGCTGCTCAGGATGGAAGACGAGCTCGGCAAGCGGGTCGTCGGCCAGGGCGAGGCCGTGCAGGCGGTGTCGAAGGCGGTCAGGCGGGCGCGCGCCGGCCTGCAGGATCCGAACCGGCCGATCGGCTCGTTCATGTTCCTCGGGCCGACGGGCGTCGGCAAGACCGAGCTGACCAAGGCGCTGGCCGACTATCTGTTCGACGACGAGCACGCGCTGGTGCGCATCGACATGTCGGAATACATGGAGAAGCATTCGGTCGCCCGGCTGATCGGCGCGCCTCCGGGCTATGTCGGCTACGAGGAGGGCGGCGCGCTGACCGAGGCGGTCCGCCGCCGGCCCTACCAGGTCGTGCTGTTCGACGAGATCGAGAAGGCGCATCCGGATGTGTTCAACGTGCTCCTGCAGGTGCTCGACGACGGCCGGCTGACCGACGGGCAGGGCCGCACGGTCGACTTCCGCAACACGCTGATCATCATGACATCCAACCTCGGCTCCGAATATCTGGTGTCGCTCGCCGACGATCAGGATGTCGACGCGGTGCGCGACGATGTCATGGGCGTGGTGAGGGCGCATTTCCGGCCGGAATTCCTCAACCGTGTCGACGAGATCATCCTGTTCCACAGGCTGCGGCGCGAGCACATGTCCCGCATCGTCGAGATCCAGCTCAAGCGGCTCGAATCGCTGCTCGAGGATCGCAAGATCGTGCTGGAGATCGACAATGAGGCGCTCGCCTGGCTGGCCGACAAGGGCTACGACCCGTCCTACGGCGCGCGGCCGCTGAAGCGCGTGATCCAGAAGGAACTGCAGGACCCGCTCTCGGAAAAGATCCTGCTCGGCGAGGTCCGCGATGGTTCGGTGGTGAAAATCACCAACGGCTCCGACCGCCTCAATTTTCGGGCCAAACCGGCGGTTGTGGCTGCGGCCGACGAGGCGGCGTAAAGCGCCGGCGATTAGCTTCTCCTCTCCCCCGGGCAGGGGGAGAGGTGGATCGGCCGCAGGCCGAGACGGTGAGGGGGGTGAGCGACCGGTTCGCCGCAGGCGAATCCACCATGCCGGTGGCATGGTGGAAGGTCAGCGAACGCCGGGACGCTGCTTTAGCAGCGGGGACCTGGCTTGGACCAGTGACGGAGAGATGCAAAACCCTTCGGACAAATCTACCCGTTCACGGCGCCGGCCCGACGCAACCGGGCATGCGCGCGCTTTGCGCAAGGGCGACAATCTGGCCGAGGGGCGGCTGTGGGTCGAATTGCAGGACCGCAAGCTCGGCGGCTTCAAGTTCGTTCGCCAACTCCCCATCGGACCCTATTTTGCCGACTTCGCCTGCCGCGAACATCGGCTCGTCATCGAAGTCGACGGCAGCCAGCATGCCGACAGCGAGCACGATCGTCGCCGCGACGATTTCATGACCGACGCCGGCTATTCGGTTCTTCGCTTCTGGAGCCATGAGGTGCGAGCGCAAACCATGTCGGTCTGCGAGACCATACTGGCCGCGCTGACCGGATCGCTGGCGGAAAAGACGATTGCTCCGGATCTGCGGTATTTTCCGGCGAAGCGGCTGCGTTGACGTCCCGTCACCGGCCCTTCGAGCCACGGGGAAACGCCTATGCGCCCATGGTGAAGCTACCCCCTCACCGTCTCGGGCTTCGCCCGATCCACCTCTCCCCCATTTCATGGGGGCGAGGAGTGGCGCCAGGCGTTGTGACCGGCGCTTCTCCTCTCCCTTTTCGTGCAGGAGAGCCCATCGCTGAAGCGTCGCGACCTCGGCGATTGGCTACTCCTCTCCCCTTTCAGGGGGAGAGGTGGATCGGCCCGCAGGGCCGAGACGGTGAGGGGCTGCTCCAACGGAGGCGAATTCGCGATGCCAGTGGCTTGGCCCAGCGAACGCCGGGACGTCGCCTCAGCAGCGGGTCAATTCGGGTGAAGGCTCCGCGCTTCGACGGCCGGCGGCGTTAGACCGCGTGGCTAGTCGACCAAGATTCATGGCGTATTCGGCTCGTGGGTCGAGTCCGACAGACCGTGCGTTGAATGGACACGACGACGACTCTTCCCGCTAAGACACCTTAGGTCGATTCAGAGTGGCGATCCTGTCGACTTTCTGGAGAAAATCGATGTCCTGATTTTTGCCTTGACCTTCCGCCAAGTCACGCTCGATGCCATCCAGGAAACAGTCAACGGCAGGTTTCCGTCTGGCGGTTTTCTTCACTCGTTCGATGAAACCCTTCACCGAATGATAGGGCGGTACTGCCACTCCGGTAAACAGCTCCAAGATCGGGCTCATGTCTTCGAAGGATTCAAGTGAAAATAGCCCCGCCTGTCTGCCTTTCAACCTTCTCAGTTCAGAGGCGAGCTTGGATACCTCCGCCTCTCTGGCGTCTAGCGGAAGGTCTGCAAGACGGCTGATCAAGGCGCGGCCCTTGCGGCGGTCAGATCCGAGGGCAGTGGCCGTTAGGAGTTCGCGCATCGGCACGTCCACCTCGAACTCAAACAACGGTAGCGCGGGCAGCACCGGTACCCTCGACTCTTTCCGCCTTTCATTAGCCGCCCAGACCGCCGCGATCCGGATGTTGAACGATCTATAGAAGTTCAGACGATCCGCGATAGAGAGCTGATATGCAGTCACGGGCTCTGCTTGATCCGTCGGCGCGATCGCAGTCGCCCCGAACGCATGTGCGAGGTGAACCGGGATGGCCGGGACGGACATTTCCAGTCTCCGGTCGTGTCCGGTCGAATGCAGAAGATAGTCGGCCATGCCGTTGTTGACGCCGAACGATGGCAAGCCGCGAGCGCCATGGTCCGTTAGTGGTACCACTGCACCTCTTAAAGCCGCGATCGGCCATAAAAGGAGAGCGGTGATATCCTCGGCGCGAATGCCCAATCCCTCGCTCAGCGCCATCGACAATTTGGGGAAGTCGGCCAGAAAACTCGGATCATTTAACTTGTATTCCGATGCAGTTCGCACGATGTCGTTCATGAGCACGGAAGCTACGTGGCGACGACCAATGACCGCGTCGGGTGAAATCTCGAAAGCTTGCTCGAGCATACGAATCTGAGTGCGTTGTTCCGGACCTGTCAGCACGAACTTGAGCCGACCCGACTCGATCAGTTGCAAGAATTCGGCATCGCCCAGCGTCTGACGCTCCCACTCGCGTCTATCTTCATCCGGCGGAACCGCAAGGACCGTGTCGTAGAGCATTATGGCCTGGCGGATATTCATCTGTTGTCCGGGCTGCGAGAAATCCAGTAGACATGTCGCGCCGAGGTCACGCTCGATTTCAAGTCCCGAATTGATGAAAGAGCCGTCGAGTATCCGGTCGATCCGCGAGTGCCAAAGCTCTTCGTCGTGGCGGATGAATTTCGTCTTGTAAGCTGTGAGCTTTTGGGCAGCGATCATACCGCTGTTTTGCGGCTGGGGAGTCGTGGCCATCGGTCCGTCCTCGATGACGACTTTCCACAGCACGCCTGTTCGAATCTTTCCAAAGTAGTCCTCGACATGTTTGACGGTTTCGGGATCCGATCCGACACCGCCAACGACCTTGAACACCCTGTCGGGCGGTTCGAAGTCTTCATCCTCACGGTCCGGCGAAAGACGGTCGGGCGGCGTTCTTATCTCTAGCAGTTCAAATCCGGGGAACTTGCTCGCGATCAGATTTACAAGATCGAAATGGGTGGCTGGGGTGATGGATAGGAGCTCCCTGAGGGTTTCGTTCCCGATGCCTTTCAGCTCCCTGAGGGGATGCTCCGGGATGTCGTTGCTGAGCGCCACGTTGGCCGCCAACACGCGTATTCGCTTTGCGAACAGCTCCTGAACCGCGTTGGCTTCTAAGTCGCCTTTTTCGAAGACGATGAGATAGCGATGCGGGGAAATCTCGAAGATTCGGGTCGAGAGGAAAGGAAACTCGGTCCTTAGGGCAAAGTCCGAATATATAACGTAATCTTCGTTTGACTGCATTTTTCGCTCCAACGCCGCTCGGTATACGTATATTGGTATTCCTAGACTGCTTCGCCAGGTGCAAGCTCTGTGTGCGACCCGGGCCTCACAGAGACGAATTCTGACCGCTCAATTGGAGGGGGGTCGACGGGAAGATTTACCAGGCGAGCCGATGTTCTTGGTCCGCTCTACGGTCTCCAACGTCCTTTATCACGCGCATTAGGATTGCGATCCGAGGTGCGGCACGACCACCGAAGCGGCAGCCTTTAGGCCCACGGCAAGTTACTGGAGTTACCGGAAAGGGGTCGGAAGCGGTCGTGGGACCGTCGCTTATGTGAAAGCAGCTATCACATTCAATCCAGCCTAGGTCGAATTTCCGGACTCGGCCCTTGTCTTCCCCTTTGCTAATTGCTGCGCACAACGCGGCTTCTGGTAGCAAGCCCCCTCCGCTCCAGCCCCATCTTATCCACACCCCTCCGCGCCTCCCGCATAATCCCCGCCCTGTGCCCGAAGGAGGCGGCTATGGACCTGACTGCATTAATCGAACAACACCGCGAGGCGCTGAAAGGGATTATGGCCACGCTCCTTGCCATGGTCGCGGGGTCGCTCGCGTCGCGCCCCGGCGGCTCGGCGACGCTGCCGCGCCATCTCCACCGCGCCGTGCTCAGCCTGCTCAGACCGGCCGAATCTGCGGCGCGGCGTCTGGCCATCGTTTTGGCGCGCGGGCTCGGACCGCTGCCCGCCCCGCGCTGGGCAGGTCCGCCGAAGACACGCGCGTCGATCCTCGTGCGCGACGGCGTCGGCACCGGCATCGTCCGGCGGCGCGGCGCGCCGGTGCCAAAACCTCTCATGCATCTCGTTCACCGCAAAGCCGCTTTCCCCCGGCTGTCCTTCCCGCTGCTCGATCCGCTACCGCGATTGAGTCGCCGCCTCCGTCGGCAGCCCGGCGCCGCTTTGCCGCGAATCGGCATGGCCGGCATGGCCGCGCTGCCCGCCTTGCCTGAATGGCGGCCGCCGCGGCCCGACGATCCGCTCGACGCGGACCGGCTCGGCCGGCGGCTCGATGCGCTCGCCCGCGTGCTCGACGATCTGCCGGGGCTGGCAAAGCGCTTCGCCCGCTGGCAGGCGCGGCGCGATACGGCACTTGCCGAGGGCCGCGTTCACCGCGTCTCGCCGCTGCGCGGCGGCCGGCCGCCGGCCGGCCGCCTGTCGCGCTACGATCCCGACGCCTGGGCTCGGCGCAAGACCCGCGAGGTCGACGAGATCCTGGCGCACGCCCACGCGCTCGCCCACAATGCGCTGGCCGACCGCAATCTGCGCCCCGACACGTCATGACGCGCCACGCCGCCGCAACCCTCAGCCAGCAACAGCCCGCCGGCAAAAATTCCGGCGCATGGCAAGGATGCTGCATGTGCGCGGGAGCCATCCCCGCGAGGCGTCCGATTCCCGCCGCCCGTGATGACCGCCGAAAAGGCGGTCATTTTCATGCCCGGTTCATGTTGCAACCATTAGCCTTGGATTACGTTGCGTTGTCGCCGACAGGAGCGCGAGCAGTCAGCCGCATGTCGGCCAAGAAGGACCGGAGAATCGAATTGCCCAAGTTTCCCAGGATAATCGTGCTTACCGCCCTGGCGGCGGGGGTTTTGCCCTTCGGGGCCGCAAGCGCCTCGACGTCACTCTCGGCACGGCCAGAGCCGGCCTTTATCCATTCAGGCGATGTGGTGCTGGCGCAGTCCGGCAATGTCGAAATCTTTTACGATGAGTTCGGCAGGCGGGTGATCGTCGACGCGGAAAGCGGACAGATATTGTCGGTCGAGCGGCCTAGGCGCTTGCAGAAGCGCCGGGAGCAGCTGCGCCAGGCACGGCGCGAGCGCCGCCAGGAGCGCTATTATCTGGACGATCCGGAGGACATGGCGCGCCTGCGCCGGGATCGGCTGCTCGAGGAAGGGATCATCACGACGCCGCCGATCGACCCTTACGACGATTATTCCCTCCAGGAGCAGCCGGGCGGGCTCGACGGCGCCTATCCCGAGCCGCCGCAACGCGCTTACCCGCAGGAACCCGCGGTCGTCTATCCGCAGGAACCTGAAATCATCGCCCGCGAGCCGATCCAGCGCGCTCCGCTCGAGGACGACCAGAATGCAATTGCCAAGGCGAACCCGCCGTCTGAGATAACCCCGACCATCATCGAGGAAGCGGTGCAGCCGCCTGCGAGTCTGGGTGCGCGCGAAGATGTCGCGGCGCTGCAGATCCTGCTCGACCGGCGCGGCGCTTCGCCAGGCGTCGTCGATGGCCGGTTCGGCTCGAATGTCGACAAGGCGATCGTCTCATACCGGGCCATCACCGGAGAAAACCTCAAATCGACCGATGCCGAGGGCATCAAGAAGGGGCTGGCCGAAAGCGGTGGCGAGCCGTTCACGAACTACAC
>JBKJRE010000251.1:0-2920 GCA_046594775.1 Rhizobiaceae bacterium
CAGCAAGGGCCATCAGGACATGGTCTCGGAGGCCGACCGCGACGTCGAAACCTTCATCCGCGCAGCCCTCGCAGAGCAGTATCCGGACGACGCCATTGTCGGCGAGGAGCATGCGCCGACGGCGGGCACGTCGGGCTATTCATGGGTGATCGACCCCATCGACGGCACGGCGAATTTCGTGCGCGCCATTCCGGCCTGGTGCGTGGTGATCGCCGGCTTCAGGGACGGCCAGACCGATGTCGGAGTGATCCATGAACCCTGCACCGGCGAGAGTTTTTACGGACGCCGCGGCGGCGGCGCCTTTCTCAACGGCAAGCCGATCAAGGCGAGCCAGGCCACCAGCCTGAGCGACGGCTCGCTCGGCACCGGCTTTTCCAACCGCGCCGAGGCCCGCAATGTGGTGCGGCTGATCGACGAGCTGCTCGGCGAAGGCGGCGTCTACTACCGTAACGCGTCTGGCGCGCTGATGCTCGCCTATGTCGCGGCCGGACGCCTGCTCGGCTATGTCGAGCAGCACATGAACGCCTGGGATTGCCTGGCCGGCATGCTGCTGATCGAGGAGGCCGGCGGCAAGGTCGCGCCGCATCCGGAAGACGTGCTTGAGAAGGGCACGCCGGTGATCGTGGCCGGCGTCGGGATATTCGCCAAGGCGAGCGGGCTGGCCCGCAACGCCTTCAGGATCTGATCAGCACCGGTCCGCGATCCGGAAAGCCGATGCCGACGGGCTGACCGGGACGGAAGCCCGAATCGACATCCGGAGAGACGACGAACACCTCGCCGAATGTCGTGGCGACCATGAATTCGAGATGGCTGCCGACATAGGTCGCCTTCTCCAGCGTGCCGGGCAGCGTGCCCGGCGTTCCGGCCTTTTCGAGGACAATCCGGTTGGGCCGGGCCGCAAGCCTTGCCGGGCCAGGCTGATGACCACGGGCGGCAAGCGCAAGCGAAACCGGGCCGAGCCGCACCGTCGCCGTCTCGCCCTCGACCGACACCACCTCGCAGTCGAACATGTTGGCCTCGCCGATGAAGTCGGCGACGAAGGCGCTGGCCGGCGCATCGTAGAGTTCGCGCGGCGTGCCGTCCTGCGCAATGACGGCGTTGTTCATGACGATGATCCGGTCCGACACAGCCAGCGCTTCTTCCTGGTCGTGCGTCACGTAGACCACGGTGAGGCCGAGCTTCTGCTGGATTTCGCGGATTTCCTCGCGCACGCGGCGGCGCAGCTTGGCGTCCAGATTGGACAGCGGCTCGTCGAACAGCAGCACCTGCGGCTCGAGCACCAGCGCGCGGGCGACCGCGACGCGCTGCTGCTGGCCGCCGGAAAGCTGACTGGGCAGGCGGTCGCCATAGCCGGTGAGGCCGACAAGTTCGAGCCCCGCATTGGCGCGGTCGTCGATCTCGCGTTTCGGCACGCCCGAAAAGCGCAGGCCGTAGCGGACGTTTTCCATGACGCTCATATGCGGAAACAGCGCGTAGGACTGGAACACCATCGACACGTCGCGATCGGTCGCCGGCAGCGAGGTCACGTCGGCGCCGCCGATCAGGATCTGTCCGCGGCTCGCCATTTCCAGCCCGGCGATCAGGCGCAGCGTCGTTGTCTTGCCGCAGCCCGAGGGCCCGAGCAGCGTGACAAGTTTGCCGGCTTCGACGAAAAGCGAGACATCGTTGACGGCGGTTACCGTGCTTTTGCCGTAGAATTTCGAGACGTTGCGGAACTCCACCGACGCCGCGTTGCTCTTGATTTCGGCCATCAGCCGCCTCCCGAAAGTGCTGGTTGCGGACGCCAGGACCCGGCCTGTTCATCCTGACCGCGCCGCCGCCCGATATTGCGGCTGCCGACGGCGAGCTGCATCAGGCCGATCACCGCCAGCATGACGGCGATCAGCACCGTCGAATAGGCGATGGCGATGCCGTATTCGTTGTTTTCGACGCGGCCGATGATGTAGCTGGTCGACATGTCGTAGCGGGCGCTGACAAGGAAGATGACGGCGCTGATGGCGGTCATGGCGCGCACGAAGGAATAGACCAGCGCCGCCAGAATGGCGGGCCTCAGCAGCGGCAGCATGATCAGGCGGAAGGTCTGCCAGGAATTGGCGCCCAGGGTCAGCGAGGATTCGTCGAGGCTGCGGTCGATCTGCGACATCGAGGCGACGCCGGCGCGCACGCCGACCGGCATGTTGCGGAAGATGAAGGACAAGACGAGGATCACGCCGGTTCCGGTCAGCTCGATCGGCGGCACGTTGAAGGCGATGACGTAAGAGACGCCGATCACCGTGCCGGGGATGGCGAAGGACAGCATGGTGCCGAACTCGAAGGCGTTCTTGCCGGCGAAATCCTGCCGCACCAGCAGATAGGCGGTCAAAAGCCCGATCATCGCGGTGAGCGGCGCCGACACCAGCGCGATGGTGATGGTGGTCCAGAACGAACTCCAGGCGGCGCCCGTCCAGTGGATGCCGAATTCGTTCCAGCCGATGGCGAAGGATTTGACGTAGTGAACAAACGTCAGGCTGTAATCGACGCCCCACAGCGTGACGAAGCTGCCGTAGAAGATCGTGGCATAGACAAAGACCGTGAACAGCGCCCAGAAGCAGGCGATGGCGAAGACTCCATACCGCAGGCCGCCGGGCAGCAGCGGATGCACGCCGGCGTCGCCCTTGCCTGACACAGTCGTGTAGGATTTCTGGCCGAGCCAGAAACGCTGCGCATAGAATGCGCCAAGGGTGAAGACGAGAAGCACGATGGCCAGGATCGCCGCCTGCGCCTGGTCGTTCTGCGCGCCGACGATGGCAAAGAAGATTTCTGTCGACAGCACATCGAAATTGCCGCCCAGCACCAGCGGGTTGCCGAAATCGGCCATGCTTTCGATGAAGCCGATGAGGAAGGCATTGGCGATGCCCGGTCGCATCAGCGGCAGCGAAAT
>JBKJRE010000385.1:0-3233 GCA_046594775.1 Rhizobiaceae bacterium
GCGAGCGAGCGCTTTGGCCAGGAGAGTATAAGCACCAACTTCCGCCATGCTTGACCAAGGTGCCGCTCGTGAAATGGTGGAAAGGTCGCCAATTTCTGGTGGCGTGTCATACAATTGACAGTGCAAGTTTTTCCCAGTTGAGGGGCGGCTTGCTCCACTTCAAGTTTCTAACGGGATTCAAGGACACGTCTTCACTATCCGTCGAATCCAACGAGGATGTTGTTGAAAAGACCCTCCAAGAGCGGAGAGCATACTTGCAAGCTCTGCGTAATTCCCCGGACCTCAAATTGTACGACGAGCAGTCCGCGCGGTACGAAAATTCTCGCCAGCTTATCGAGCTGGGCTGGATGAAGACGTCCGCCGATTTTGAGGAATTCATTTTTGGATAAAGTGCTGTGTTCGTCGCCTGTGCTTTTTCTGACGCTGCGCCGGACCGGCGCTACTCAACTCATGTCACTCATTGAAAAGCTGTCGCCTTGCGAGAGCGTCCAGCATGAACCTTTCAACGTCGACAGGGTGTATGGCAAGGTCTCGAGAAACTACCAGGAAAATTTCGACTTCAAGCAGCTTGCGGATGACATCCAGGGCATCGTCGCTTTGCGTGTCAACATCAAGCATTGCATTGAGTTGGTGCCGGTCCCGGTGACGATGGAACTGGTCGAGGCGGCGCCTAAGGAGGGCTACAGGATCGTTCTCTGGAACCGGGAGAACCAGTTTTTGCGCGTCGTCTCCCTATTTCTGGCCGAGCAGACCGGAATGTGGGAAAATAACGGCCGTGACCGGTTGGCACGGAAACTCACCGCGGGGCTGGCATCCACGCAACCAATTCCACCTGCGGCGTTCTTGAAGCAATCACGAAATGACGCGACGATGTGGAACAATACAATCGGGTTCCTTGAACAAACCGGCATCCCGTTCGCCTACGGTACGTACGAGAATATCTACCAACCGAACCCAAACAAGGATCATCTGATTTCGCTGCTGACGCAACTTGGGATCGTCGTCGCGCCCGACCACCCGCGCATCAGAGCTTTCGTTTCCGCGAGACCCGAAAGGCCGTCTGAAATCGCGGAATCGATTCCCAACATTGCAAAACTTCGCAATATCCGACTTGCGACTTGCCGGGCGCCTTCCGAATCCGCAATGGGCAGCATCGTGCGTTTTGGTCGGAATATGGCCCGCATGCTGCACCGGTGAAGGAGCGCGCATTTCTTGCTCAACGAACTCGGTACAGGGCGAAACAGTTCGGGGGCGATCGGACTTGCGGTGTCTATCCCGCGCAGCACGACAGCATTTTGACATCCATGTCGAAGGTCTGAGCCGCCAGCTTTAACCCCTCAACGGTGGTCAGATAGGGAAAGATCGTCGCGCCCAGTTCTTCATAGGTCATACCCGTCTTGATGGCGAGAACGGCGGTCTGAATGCTGTCGGACCCTTCCGGCGCCAGAATGTGCGCCCCGATGAGCTTCTTGGTCTTTCCGTCAGCGATGAGCTTTATCAGGCCGCGTGTGTCACGCGCTGCCAATGCTCTGGGAACATTGTCGAGCGTCAGCACCGAGGTTCGCACTTCAAACCCACGTTCCCTTGCCTGCGCTTCGGTCAGCCCGACACTGGCGACCTGCGGATCGGTGAAGACGATGGCGGGCATCGCCGAGTTGTCATAGGAAAGAGAATTGCCGTTCATGGCGTTTTTGGCGGCAATCCTTGCGCCATAAGCAGCCATGTAAACGAACTGGTCCTGCCCCGTCACATCACCCGCAGCATAGACGCCATCGCGTGTCGAGCGCATTTGCGCGTCCACCTTCACACCATTGTTGGCTGCAAGCCCGATGCCTGCCGACGCGAGATTGAGGTGTTCGGTGTTGGGCGTCCGACCGGTGGCGATCAGGACTTTTTCGGACGCGACTTCTCTTTTTCCGTGCTTGTCGTGAACCGTGAGAACTATGGAACCGTCCCTTGCCTGGATCCGGTCGTAGGTGATTCCGCTGACAAGCTTGATGCCTTCGTCTTCGAAGTAGCGTGTCAGAGCGGCGGCGATTTCCGGTTCTGCTTCGGCCAGAAGCCCGCGCCGAGAAATGATCGTGACTTTCACCCCTGCCCGCGCAAACATTTGCGCAATCTCCGCCCCGATGTAACCCGCACCAATGACCAGAAGCGACGCTGGCAGCGTCGCCAGTTCCAGAGCGGTGGTGCTGGTCAGGTAAGGGACGCTTTCGATGCCTTCGATCGATGGCAAGGCAGGGCGCGCTCCGGAAGTGATGATGATGTTCTTTGCGGCGATGGCATTCCCACCCACTGTGAGCTTGCCGTCCTGTGAAAACACAGCCTCGCCTTCGAGATAGGCCACGGAGTCATAGTTTTTAAGGACATCGCTGTATTTGGTCTTGCGCAGGCGGTCGACCAACTCCTGCTTCTGCCTGACCGTTGCCCGCCAATCCGTGACCCGAGCCGATGCCTCGATTCCGTCGAAGTGATCGGCGGCATGCGCCACATGCAGGGTTTCTGCCGCCCTAATCAGGGCTTTGGAGGGTACACAACCGACATTGACACAGGTTCCGCCAATCGTTCCGTATCCAATCAAGGCCACCTGAGCGCCTTCGTCGGCAGCCGTGATGGCGGCGGAGAAGCCAGCCGATCCGGCTCCGATAACGGCAACATCGTAAGAAGCATTATTTTTGCTGTCGCGATAATCAGACATGAAACACCTTTGGTGATCAAAATTATGAGGCTTGGCTTCGTTGCTGCCTGCGCCACAGGGCGTAGAGCGTCAGCAGGACGAAGAAGGCGAGAGCGGGAAGCAGGACGTAATCGAGATATCCGACGGCGGCGGAAAGGCCCACCACGCCAAACAGGATAATCAGAAGTGGCGTGAAACAGCACAAGGCAGCGATGACCGCGCCGATCAAGCCTGTTGTGAGAATGCCTTTGTCGGTCATGATCCGCTTTTCGCCTCGTAGAGGGAAGAAGGGTATCCGATATTGGCCGTCGCTTGCTGAATGGCCTCGATGCTCGTGACGGTATCTTCGAAGGTCACCGTTGCTGAGCGGTCTTCCATTGTCGCTTCCACGGCCTTGATGCCGTCGACCGCGGAAATGGCTTGCTTGACCATATAGGGTCAACTGGACACCTCGAACTACCGGCATTTTGGAGGCTGGCGGGGCCGCGATAGGGTTGGGCACGGCCTGATGCGCAGTGCTCGCTTGAGTTTTGGTCGTTAAACTTGATGCTTGGTT
>JBKJRE010000398.1:0-3189 GCA_046594775.1 Rhizobiaceae bacterium
GTTCGCGATCAACAGCGACTATCAGCCAGGCATGCGGGCGACCGACGCATGGCTCACCATGTGCTGGACCAACGACGGCGCACAGCTCAACCGCGACATGCCCGAGATTGCCTACACCCTGGGCACGGATGGCGGCGAAATCTGGTCGGATTTTTATGCGATTCCGAAAAGCGCGGCCAACAAACCGGCCGGTTATGCGCTGCTCGACTTCCTGATGACGCCTGAAAATGCGGTCAAGGAACATGTCGCCAACGGCACGCCCACGACCGACAGCCGCGTGCTGGCCCTTCTTCCGGCCGAACTGACGAGCAACAAGATCGTCTATCCGGACGAGGCGGCTTTGACGCCGCTCGAGTTCGGAGCCGCGGTCACGCTTACCGACCCGGGCCGCGCCGAAGTCATGGCCCGTTTCAAATCGGCCTGATCGCGCTCATGCGGGCAAGTACGGAGAGGAAACGCAATTTGGTCACTGCGGCGCTGGCGGCGCCTGCGGCGATCTGGCTGTTCCTGTTCCTCATCCTGCCATTTTGCGCAATGCTCGTCTTTGCCTTCGGCAAGCGGGCTCCTGAGGGCGGCTATCAGGCCGCCTTCACCCTTGAACAGTTCGCCAATCTGCCGTCACGCGCCACGGCGTTCTGGAACACTCTGGTTCTGGCGCCAGTCGGGGCGCTGCTTTGCCTGCTGATTGCCTATCCGGTCGCCTACTACCTGGCGGTCAAGGCGACGCCGCAACGCCGGATGATCCTTGTCTCGCTGATCGTCGTGCCCTTCTGGACCAGTCTCCTCGTTCGAACCTATGCCTGGATGTACATTCTGGGGTCGCGCGGCCTGCCAAATCTGCTCGATCTGGTCGGCATCCATGACGTCAGGATGCTCAACACGCAAGGCGCCGTGCTGCTCGGCATCGTCTACGGCTACCTGCCGCTGATGATCATGCCGATCTATGTCAGTCTTGAGAAACTCGACCTGCGGCTCCTTGATGCCTCGGCCGACCTTGGAGCCCGCCCAGCATCGACATTCTTCGGCGTCACTGTACCACTATCGATGCCCGGCGTGATCACCGGCGTCGCCCTCGTGACCATCCTGCTGCTTGGAGAATACCTGATTCCGCAGCTGCTGGGCGGCGGCAAGGTTTTCTTTATCGGAAATGCCCTCGTCGACCTCTTCCTCCAGTCGCGCAACTGGCCCTTCGGATCGGCCATCGCGGTCACCATGGTGGCGGTCGTTGTCATCGTGCTGGCGATCTCGATGCGGATTGCGTGGAGATTCGCGGGTGCGCGGCGGGTGGATCTCATCTGATGCGCGCCTTTGTTACCGCCGTTTACCTGTTCCTCTACGCGCCGATAGCGCTTGTGGTGATTTTTTCCTTCAACGCGGGCAGGAACGCCAGCGAGTTCACCGGCTTCTCGGTCGAATGGTACGGCAAGGCCTTCACCAACACGTTTCTGGTCCAGGCCCTGCAGAACTCGCTGATCATCGCCTTCGTCAGCGCTGCACTGGCTGCTGTCTTCGGCACCATGGCGGCGATATCGATCGAGCGCATGAGCGAACGGGCCAGACTTGTCTTCGACGCGCTGTTTGCCGCCGCGATCGTCGTTCCAGGGGTGGTCATCGGTATTGCGACCCTGGTCGCCTTGGTCACCATACTCGGCTGGGTCAACCCGATCATCGCCGATATCTGGCTTGGCGACAGGCCGCCTCGCGTCGGTCTCGGCTACCTTTCTGTTATTGCCGCCCACGGGCTTTTCACGATGGCAGTCGTGACGATGATCGTACGTGCGCGCATTGCCGGCCTGGGACGCGATATCGTGGAAGCGTCGGGCGATCTCTATGCGACCCCCTTCGGAACATTCCGCCAAATCGTCCTGCCGCAGATCCTGCCGTCCGTGATCGCCGGGTTCCTGCTCGCCTTCACCTTCTCGTTCGACGACTTCATCGTCGCGTTTTTCGTTTCCGGATCGAAGACCACGTTGCCGATGTATGTTTTCGCCTCCATCCGCCGCGGTGTCACGCCCGAGGTGAATGCGGTCGCGACATCGGTCCTCGTCGCTTCGCTCATTCTCATTCTCGGCGCGCATTTTCTCCTGCGCCCGCGCAGCACCAAGCCTGTCGAAGCTTGACATGATTCGAGAGGGACGCGTTGCGATCGCCACGGGGGCGGGGTCGTCGATGCCAGGAACGGCTCCGACTTTCTTGCCGTGATCAAGCGCCAAGGCAGATCATCCGGGCCGACCTTGCCATGAACATGCGCGACAGCCAGCGGGTCTGCCCATGCAGGGTTCTTGTTTCTCCAGAGTGGATGAAATGGGATCAGACCAGTTGCAGTTTCACGCCGCCGTCCCGCATGCGCGCAACGATGTCACGGTCGACGGAAGCCGAAACGAGGACCACATCGAAAACCCGAAGGTCGGCGACGTAGTTGAGCGCGGAAAAGTGAAATTTGCTTTCATCGACGAGCAAGATCTTCTTGCGTGCAATCTCGATCATCGCCTGCTTGGATCGCAATACGTGCTCGTCTTGGGTGAACAGCGCAAGGTCTTGAATCGTCGTTGTCGACATCAGTGCAACATCGACATGGTAGGAGCGGATCGCATTCTCGCAAGCCATCCCGAAGAAGCCGTTGTACCCACGATGGTAGCGGCCGCCCAGGGCAATCAGATCGACGCCTTGCACGTCTCGAAGGCGTTCCAAGACGGGCAATGCGTTGGTAATGATGGTTACGGGGGTCACCGTCTCTATGAATTCTGTCACCTGATACGTTGTTGAACTGTCGTCCCAGATGATTGCGTTTCCGGGGTCCACATGGGCGATGGCGGCGCGCGCCAGCCGTCGCTTTTCGTCAACGTGCTGTCTGGCGCGAAACAAGTAACTGCTTTCGAACAGCATCGACTTCTCAGCCGACACAGCCCCGCGGATACGCCGGACCAGTCCTTGGTTTTGCAGGTCGTTAAGATCGCGATGAATCGTCATCAGGCTGACATTCAGGCTTGTCGCCAGATCCTTGATCTGCGCCGATCCGCTTCCCATCAGGATGCGAACGATTTCCGAGCGTCTCAGTTCGGCCTTCGAGACGTGGTGAAGTTCGGTGTCGAAATCTGTCATTGCTCGCTCTCGCGTCCGTTGCTCCCATCTAACACGGAATGTGTTAGATGGGAGCAACGGACGCGAGAGCGAGCAATGACAGATTTC
>JBKJRE010000524.1:0-3307 GCA_046594775.1 Rhizobiaceae bacterium
GACGATTTCGTCATCTGCGAAGGTGACGATCCAACCGTGGTCCATGACGATCTTCAGCCCCAGCAGGTCGCCATAGAAGGCCTCGGCATCCCGAGGGCTCGGCGTCTCGACATTGGCGACGATGCGTCTGACACTCATCTCAATCCCTCATGCGCTTGTTGCGAAACCATAGGGCTGCAAGTCCAGAGGGCAAGCTACCTCGCCGCAGCCATCAGCTGTATTGGTCATCGTCAAAGGCGCATGCTAGAAAACCGGCGATCCGGAGTTGCCCGATGAACAAATTCACACCCGCCCGGCCGATGCCCCCTGCCCGCACCGTCGATGAAATCACCGCTTCCCGGCGCCTGCGCCGCATGCGCAAGGCCGACTGGTCGCGCCGCCTGGTGCAGGAAAACCGGCTTACCGTCGACGACCTGATCTGGCCGATCTTCGTCATCGACGGCGAGAACCGGCGCGAAGAAATCGCCGCCATGCCCGGCGTGTACCGGATGACGCTCGACCTCGCCGTTAGGGAGGTCGAACACGCGGCAAGGCTTGGCGTTCCGGCCATCGCGACCTTTCCCAATGTCGACCTTTCGCTGCGCGACCAGACCGGCTCGCATATTCTCGATCCGGACAACATCATCAATCGCACCACGCGCGCCATCAAGGCGGCGGTGCCGGAGATCGGCATCATCACAGACGCCGCGCTCGATCCCTTCACCAGCCACGGCCATGACGGCATCCTGCGCGACGGCATCATCGTCAATGACGAGACCGTCGGCCAGGTCGTTGCCGCGGCCGTGATCCAGGCGCAAAGCGGCGCCGACATCATCGCGCCTTCCGACATGATGGACGGACGCATCGGCGCCATCCGCGACGCGCTCGACTCGCACGGCTTCCAGGACGTCGCCATCATGTCCTACGCGACAAAATTCTCCTCTGCCTTCTACGGTCCCTACCGCGAGGCGGTCGGCACGGCTGGCCTGCTGCAGGGCGACAAGAAATCCTACTATATCGACCACGCTAATTCCGACGAAGCGGTAAGGGAAGCCGAACAGGACGTTCTCGAAGGCGCCGACATGCTGATGGTGAAGCCCGGCATGCCCTATCTCGACATCATCCGCCGGCTCAAGGACACCTTCGCCATGCCGACCTTCGCCTACCAGGTGTCGGGCGAGTATTCGATGATTATGGCAGCCGCCGCCAATGGCTGGATAGACGGCGACCGCGCGATGCTGGAATCGCTGCTGGCCTTCAAGCGCGCCGGCTGCGACGGCATCTTGACCTATTTCGCCCCCAGGGTCGCCGCGATGCTGGCCGGAACGGAGCGCGCTCCGCAATTCATCGCGAAAAGTCCTTAGCCCGCGCGGCCGGAAGGTGGAGCTTGGACCTTGTCGCCCTGGCGATTCCCGGCGGATCAGCGGACGATCGAAATATACCGGCTGGCAAACATCGAACGATCCCCCAGCTCAGCGGAACAATCGGATTTCATGCTTGAGTTGCCGGTCATTTCAATGGTGTTCGCCACGAGCCTCAGGCACGCGGACTGCGTCGTCGTGGCTGAGTTTCCGGCATAGAAGACATGCGCGCCGGGCGCATAGACAAAGCCGGTGATATAGGAACCGGATGTGCCGTTGATCTTGATTTCGGTGGTGTTGGATTTTTCCTGATAGATGGTGATGCCGGCATAGGGGCCGCTGGTGGGCGGCGTAAGCTGGACGACTTCGTTGCCGTTGACGGAAAACTCGGCGCCCTCCATCAGGAAAATCGTCACGCCGGCGCCTTTGAGAAATCCGTTGCCGCCCAGATTCACCCTGCCGCCTCGCAGAATATATGTGCCCGGCTGCAACGTGACCTCGCCAGAGATCGTCTTGTTGCAAAATGTACCAGGCGAAAGCGTCTTGGTCTTGCCGTTTGAGATGCCCTGGCAGCCGGTATAGGAAGGCGGCAAGACACCGGCGAGCGGGTCGAAGGACGGATACTGGTTCTCCATCGGGGCGCCGCATTCGAAACTTACATTCGAGCTGCTGCCGAGGCCGGAAGTCTTGCCCACCGTATTGACGCACTTGCCGCGCACATTAGCGGCGCCGCCGCGATACACTGCCGTGTTCGAGTTGGAATTCGAGGCGATCACGCAGCCGGTCATCTCGACATCGGTGGATCCCTGGATCTTGATCGACGAATCGGCATGCGCATCGAGCGCCAGTACACACGCGGCTGGACCCTTCTTGATCCTCACCACGCTACGCCGGTTCGCAGGCCAATCCAGGCTGCCGAGCATTCCTTGGTGAACGATCCCTGACTTTGTCGTGATGAAAAATTCGCCGCCCGAGGCGCTGGCGATGGCGCTGAGGTCGACGGGAAGCCCGTCTTCATACTCGAAATCTGTCGCCGCGTTCGAGATGCCGAGCATGTTGGCGGCGAAAATGTCTTGTCCTGTCGCCTGCAGTTCGTCGTCGGACATGCCGGAGGAATAGCGGGTCGCAATAGCCAAAGCTGCGGAATCGAGCGAGTTCTGCAATTGTCCGGCCTTGTTGAGCGCCATCGTGTAGTCGACGGCGCCCGCGACGCCCGCCAGCAGAGGTATGGCGGCAATGGCCGTGATCACGCCAAAATTGCCGCTTTCCGATTGCCAGAAGCGCGAGAGCATTTTCATCAAAGATCCATTTCTGTCCGCATGCTGGTGAAGCGGATTTGACATTCGAGCCGCTTTCGAGACAAGCGTCGCTTCGAATGTCGGAATCGGACCACTAGCAAACAGGTGTTACAATTGCCTGTCGCAAGTCGTTAGGTTTTTATCGAACGTGGCCGGGAAACGAGCCGGGTGAAATCGCATGATGGCAAGTCGACTTCTGGTTATGTCCGGCGGGTTTTGCGGCGCCGCAGGTGTCGCTCTGTCGGCAGCTGCAGCGCATTCTTCCAGCGCCAATCTCGGCACCGCCGCGTCGTTTCTGCTCGCTCACGCGCCGGTCTTTCTCGCTGTCGGGCTGATGGGCAACAATCGCGTCCTCCACATCGCAACCGCAACGCTGCTGCTTGGCGTGCTGCTTTTTGCCGGCGACCTTGTTATGCGCGACTATGCGGGGACCCGGCTGTTCCCGATGGCCGCGCCAGCCGGGGGCACGATCATGATTCTGGCCTGGCTGACCATCGCGGCGGCCGGAGTCTGGCCGAGGCGGAAAACAGGCTGAGCGATCTCTGCCGAAGGAATTCCTCGGCCGCTCCTTTCATGGCGCCAATACCCGGCAATCTCCACTTCGCACGGTCGCTGTCGTGGCGCTCCGGGCGATCGCAGCGCGGAGGAAAGCCCCAATGATTCCGGTTG
>JBKJRE010000576.1:0-6218 GCA_046594775.1 Rhizobiaceae bacterium
ATGTTGATGATATGGGCGGCGACGACAGCGGCCAGCCCCATGATGAAGCCGAGCGAAAGATCGATGCCGCCTGAGATGATGACGAATGTCTGCCCCGTCGCCAGCAGAAGCGGCGCCACGGCAAAGATCGCGATGGACTGGATGTTGAACGGATTGAAGATGAAGGTGCCGTCAAAAGCCGTGCGGGCCCAGACCTCGAAGCCGATGATAAGCGCAGCCAGGAACAACCATGCGCGCAGGTCAGCGATCCGCTGGACCAGCGTCTTGGCAAGGTCGGCATGGTCAGCTTGCGGCTTCCCATTGGTGCCGACAGTCGGGTCGTCGGTCGGAATTGTTGTCATGGGAACACCTGTTCGACGGCAACGATGCGCTTGTCAAAGGCGCAGAATATCCAGGTTGCAGGCAGGGAGAGGCGGCCCCCCAAAACCGGGGAGCCGCCCTTGCGCTCAGTCGGAGTAGATGTATTTGGCGACGTTCTCGTCGCCGACATTATCCTTGTCGATTATGGTGAAGCCCGTACCGATCGCGACCGGAATGGAATTGCCGGTGATATGGGCATAGGCGGAGACGACGCCATAATAACCGATTTCGGCGGGATGCTGGGCGATCGCCACATCGACAAGGCCCGACTTGATATTGTCGACGATGGAGGTCGGCGCGTCGAATGCCACGACCTTGACGTTGCCGGTCTGGCCCGCCTGCTGAACGCCGTTGCCGGCGCCAAGCGCCGAAAACAGATTGGCGCCGAAGACACCCTTCAGGTCCGCGTTGCGTGCAAAGACGGCCTGCATCTGGCTGGCCGCCTTGTTGGCGTCATTCTCGTTGAACTGGGTTTCCAGAACCGTGATGTTCGGATGATTTTCGGCCATTTCGGCCTTGAACCCTTCCTCGCGCTGGTCGGTGGTCGAGATGCCCGGCTTGACGTTGGAGACATAGACCTTGCCAGCGTCGCCAATCGCCTTGGCCAGCGCCGTTGCGGCCATGCGGCCGCCGAGCACGTTGTCGGAAGCAATGTAGGAGAGCGGGAAGTCGGCATTGCCCGCGCCGGTCTGATACTTGCCATTGCCGATGAACGTGTCGACGGTGATGACCGGGATGCCGGCATCGTTGGCCTTGCGCAGGGGTTCCACCAGCTGCGTCGTGTCGGTCGGGGCGATGAGGATCGCGTCCGGCTTGCGCGCGATCACCGCATCAAGCACAGGAACCTGCAGCACCGGGTTGAAATCCGGAGCGCCCTGGAAGACGAGTTCGACGCCAAGGGCGTCGGCAGCCGCCTGGGCGCCCTTGCGCATGGTGATGTAGAAGGCGTCCGTGGTCAGGCCGGGGACCAGCGCGACCGTGTATTTCTTGTCCTGTGCAAAGCCCGGCGCGGCCGCCAGACCGATGCTTGCCGCGACGGCAATCATAGCCGCGGACTTCAAAACTGTACGACGTTCCATTGATATTCCTCCCTTGGATGAGCTTTTCGAACGATACGCTCGGTGAGCTTGCAAAAAGCTGGCTCATGAAGCGCATGATCCTTTCGGCAACGCTGGCCGTCAAGTGCAAATTTTTGCTGAAAGCAATTTCAACGCGTTTGGCGCGCTTTGCACGACCCGTGGGTCGCAAGTCCAGCACGCTCGACACTCCTTCCTTTCAGCCTCCCAACCCCGTTTCGTCAGACAGGGCGCCACGAGATTAGGATGCCGGGCAAGGCAGACTGTCAACAGTTTGGTGCGGGAAAAAATGAAAATTTCCGCAGTGAAAGATTGAGCAGGGCCGCCTATAGCGCTGACAGGATCGCTTCGGCTGTGCGGCTGTCGGTTGCGAGCGCCGATATCAGACCGGCGCGCACCGCCCCGATAATGGCAGCCGCCTTGATCTCGCCGACCGCCACGCCGATGACCAGTGGCGTGCGCCGCAATTGTTCGCGCGACATGGCGATCATGCGCTGCTCGCCTTCCCAATCGGTGATTTTTCCCTCGACGTCGAAATAGTGACGGATCACATCGCCTGCCGCGTCGCTCAGGGCTTGCTCGTCCGGCGTGGCGGCGCTCGCGTCCGGAGAATTCTGGGCATGCGGGAGGCCTACGCCGACGACCGCGGCATCGACGCGGTCCCACAGCGCGACACTGTCGGCGATAGCCGGGTCTGACAAAAACGCCGCGCGGCTGGCGCTGGTCGGAAGGTATGGCGCATGCACGAATTTGGCTTCGCCGCCGAGCGCCTTGGCGGCAAGGCGGACAAATTCATTGACCTGAAAATGCGCATGCTGCTGCTGCATTCCCCCGGTCGCCGGCACAGTGAGGACGCCCGGTAGCGGGGGCAGCCCAGCCGCCACAATATCGCGAATTGCGCGGCCCCAGCCGATCGCCAGCACCGAACCTGGCCTCAAGCGAGCCTGTTTCAGCATATCCCCGACCGGCCCAGCCAGCGAGGCAACGGCGCTTTGGCCCGGCGCATCGACAACGGCAACCGCCTTCAGAGCCAGCTTCTTTTTCAGGTCGCGCATCAATTCCTCGGGCTCTACAAGGTCGCGGACCTCGATCCGGACAATGCCGTCGGTTCGCGCACGCTGCAAAAGCCTGGAAATCGTGGCCGACGACAGGCCGAGCCGCTTGGCTATATCGACCTGGCTAAGGTTCGCCTCATAGTGAAGTTTGGCCACCGCATGAAGCATGGCGCGCGTGGCGGTCTGATCGGAAGGGGGAGGCAGAGCCAGCTTGCAATTCCTTTCTGCAATATGTTACGTGCTTCACGGGCGCAGTTAGCACCCAAGTTCCGCCTTGTGCAACCGGCAGACCATACATCAATCATCGCCAGAAGCGGCAACGGCTCGCGACAAGAAGGGCATTACCATGACACGTATGACGACGGCGGAATTGCGAGGCTATCAGCAAATCTGCGGCGCCGACGGCGCCATGATGGTGATCGCCTGCGACCAGAGGGGCGGCATGCGCACGTTGCTGGCCAGCGACCCGGCCGAGCAGGCCAGGATCGGCAATGAGCAGCTGGGCGACACCAAGGCCGACATTACGAAATATCTGGCCAGCCGGGCGAGTTGCGTTCTCGTCGACCCCATCTGCGCCGTGCCGCAATTGGTGGATGACGGAACCATCGACCGCAATACGGCGCTCCTTATCGGTCTCGATGCATCGGGCTGGGACGTTTCCCCGAAGGGCTATCGCCTGTCCAGGATGGTTGAGGGCGTCACCGCGCGCCGGGTCCGCGAACTTGGCGGAACCGGCGGCAAGATCATGATCTATCTGCGCTCGGACACGCCCGATGCCAACATTCACAATCTCGCCATTCTGGATCAGGTGATTGCCGACTTCTCCCGCGAAGACCTCCTGCTCGTCGTCGAGTTCCTGACCTATCAGCTGGAAGGCGAGGGTGCCGAAGCCTATGCCGCAAAGATTCCCGAATTGATCCAGGGCGGCACGCAACTCTGTCTCGATCACGGATCCAAGGTGCTGAAGCTGCCCTATCCTGGCTCGGCGGCATCCTGCGCCGAAGTAACCAGGCTCTGCGGCGATGTTCCTTGGGCGGTGCTTTCGGCGGGCGTCGATCACCAGACCTTCCTCGGCCAGGTCGATACCGCCATGCGCAACGGCGCCTCGGGCGTCATTGCCGGCCGCTCGCTGTGGAAGGACTGCATCTCTCTCGACCGCGGCATAATGCGCAGCAAGCTCGAAACCATCGCCGTGCCGCGGCTGCGGGAACTTCAGGCGGTTATCGCCAAATACCGTGTTCCGGCTGCCAAAGTCGCATAACAGCCGCCTGCGATGATCAGCGCTATCGGCATCGACATCGGCGGCACGCATCTTCGTGCAGCGCGGGTAAGCGCCGATGGCGCAATCCTTTCCCGCGACCGCACGGCAAGTTCGGCGGACCCCGACATCGTTCTTGAGAGGCTCGAGGCGCTGATTGCCCGGCTCGACGACGATACCGTCGCAGGCATCGGCATTGGGGTGCCCGGCCGTGTCGATTTCGCTGCGCGGACGGTCCTTTCCGGCGGCTATGTCGACCTTTCGAAATCGCCGCTGGCGGCTCGGCTGGAAGGTCGGTTCGGGCATCGCGTCGTCATCGACAATGATTGCTCGATGGCGTTGCTCGGGGAGTCGGCCGTCGGGGCGGCGAAGGGCGCAGCCAACGTCGTGATGCTGACGATCGGCACGGGCATTGGCGGAGCCATCCTGGAAAGCGGACGGCTGCTGCGCGCCAGCGGCACCGCGGGGCAACTCGGCCACATATCCATCGACCCCAATGGGCGCCTTTGCGTCTGCGGCAGGCGCGGCTGTGTCGAGACCGTCAGTTCGGGCAGCGCGCTGCGCCGCCATATCGCGGAAGCCGGCCTGTCGGACCAGACGACGGCAGCCGACCTTCTTACCCGGCGTGACGCCGGCGACGCAATCGCGACCGGCGTTCTCAAAGCGTGGGCTGCGCCGCTGAGGGCAGCGATAGACAGCCTGGTCGCGACGCTCGACCCACAGATCGTCGTGCTGGGCGGCGGTCTCGGACACGCCGCTGTCGCGGCGCTGTCCGGCGTCGCAACGCCGAAATCATGGTATGACGCGCTGGTCGAACCGGCTGCGCTTGGCGACGACGCCGGGGTGATAGGCGCGGCGCTGGCTGCCCTGCCACGTGAGCCGCTGCCCAGGCGGCTGGTGCTCGTCAACGGCGTTCCGGCCAGCGGCAAGAGCGGCGTGGCGCACGGGCTTTCCAGGGTGACGGGGTGGCCTGTACTGGCGCTCGACACGATCAAGAATTCATTTCTTACGGAAATCGAGGGCATAGACCGGCCGTTCAACCGGAAACTCGGCCGCGCCAGCATGAAGGCGATGTTCGCCATCCTCGACGACTTGCCGGCAGGCTCGACGATGATCATGGACGCCTGGTTCGGCTTCCAGCCGCGCGACTTTGTCGGGCCGCTGATAGAGGCTTCGGGCGCTGTTGCCATAACCGAAATCTGGTGCACGGCGCCGCCCGAAGTGATCGGTGCGCGTTATGGGGAGCGGACGGGCAGCAGACCGGCCGGGCACCCGGGCGCTGAATACGTGCCTGAACTGATTGCGCTGGCGGCCCGCGCCGAACCTTCGCGCTTCGGACCCGTGCTGGAGCTCCATACGAACGCGCCGGTCGACTTCACCGCGCTCCAGCAATCGGTCGAGGCAGCGCTGACGAAGTCGCGCTTGTGACACCGCCCCATCCGCAAGCTGCACTGCGATGCGCATCGCGAAACCCGCCGGCCCGTTCAGCCAAGCTTGCCACGCGCAGCAACGTCCATGGCGCCGATGAGTTCTGTGCCCCGCACCGCGACGTAGCGGTCGAACATATTGACCGTGACGCAGACATGGTTGGGCACAATTCGCACCAGCGTGCCGACAGGGGGCCGGTCGTTGCAGCGTGAGAGGTCGAGCATGCCGTGCTCTTCGGCGAAAGCGGCGATCCGCGCCTCCGGGTATTCACGGATCAGGCCGAATCCGTCCAGCCCGCCACCCGGATCAGACGTCAGCGTCTTTGAGCCGCTGTCGAGTATGCCGCGCTCCGGGGCTGCGCGGCTGACGATGGTTGCAAGCACGTGGAGCGCGCAATCGTCGATGTCGGCCATGCCTTGCGCCATCATCATTCTGTCGTTGAAGACATAGGTCCCGGCGCGATGTTCGGTGATGCCGTGAAAGTCGCCAAGCATCGACAGATTGGGCGTGCCTCCCGACGACAGGATCCGTGGTTCGAGCCCGGCCTGCCTGACACCGGCGACTGCCTCTTCAAGAAACGTCTGGGCGGCAGCCATCGACTTGTCGGGCGGATAGAAGACAAAACCGGCAAACGTCAGTCCCTCGGACCGGTCGATCAGCCGCGCAAGCTCGATGGCTTCGCCAACCGTCTCCACACCGGCGCGCTTACGGCCGCTGTCGCACTCCACCAGTACATCGAGCGGACGACCGGCGACTGCTGCTGCCCTTGGGAGACCTGCAACCGTGACCGGATTGTCGGCTGCGACCGCTACCTTGACGGTGGCGGCAAGCGCTCCCAGACGGCCGGTCTTTTCCTCGCCGATAATGTTGTAGGTGATCAGGATGTCGTCCAGCCCGCCATCGGCCATCACCTCGGCTTCGCCCAGTTTCTGACAGGTGATGCCGCGCGCACCCGCCTTCCGCTGCATGGCGGCGATCTGCGGGTTCTTGTGCGTCTTGATATGCGGCCGAGATGCCACGCCGGCCGCGTCGCAATACGCC
>JBKJRE010000330.1:0-7712 GCA_046594775.1 Rhizobiaceae bacterium
ACTACTTCGCCGACAGCGAAACGCTGTCGCGCCTCGAGGGCAACGGCCAGGTCGTGTTCCGCTATGTCGAAGGCACCAACCCCAACGGTTCGATCAACGACATCGCAGGCATCGTCAACGCAAAGGGCAATGTGCTTGGGCTCATGCCTCATCCTGAAAACCTGATCGAAGCGGCGCATGGCGGCAATGACGGGCGGGCGCTATTCGAGTCCGCACTTGGAATGCCGCAACACGGTCCCGCTCTCGTCGGAGCCTGACGGCCATTCCAGTCTCCAGAGCGCGATCCATCACGGCACAAGCGGCCTCGTCCGCCAGAGGGGCAGCAGCAATCATGACCAAGACACGAACCATCGCCGCCCTCGCAGTTTCCCTGGTCGGTCTTGCCGCCTGCCAGTCCGACAAGGCATCGGAGCAATCGCCAGGCTCGGGAAAAAGCGCCGGGCTGCGTGTCATGGAACAAGTCGCCATTGCCGCCCATAAATGCTGGATCGCCAGCAAGGATCCCGCTTTCAAAGCCTACAGCATGGCGAACGAACTCAACTCCTATGGCGGCAATCCGCGATTCCTGCTGGTGCAGAAGAAGGATTTTGGCGGCAAGCCGCTGCTGATCGTTCAGGCACGCGGCAATTCCAGCCGGGTAGAAGTCTTCGGTCCGCTGCTTGAGGAAGCCGTCGGCGGTCGAATCGGCACTGATATTGGTCGCTGGAAGTCAGGCGATCCGAGTTGCAGCGTTGTCGGTTGAAACCGACCGCCAGGCCTTGGGATCTGGACCGGCGACGGGCGCATGCGGCGCACAGAAGAACTTTCTTCTTGCTGTTCCGCCATTTACTCTTGGGGCGCAGCGGCAATCCACGAATTACGGCGCGAGCGAAGCCGAACTGACCGGACGGACAGATGACCATTTCCAATGAGGCAAAAATCACGGTCGACATGGTAGCCGCGCACGGCCTGAAGCCGGACGAATATCAGCGCATCCTCGACCTGCTCGGCCGCGAGCCCAGTTTTACCGAACTCGGTATCTTTTCAGCCATGTGGAACGAGCACTGCTCCTACAAATCCTCGAAGAAGTGGCTGCGCACTCTGCCAACCACAGGCCCTAGGGTCCTTCAGGGCCCTGGTGAAAATGCCGGCGTCGTCGATATCGGCGATGGCGACTGCGTGGTTTTCAAGATGGAGAGCCACAACCACCCCTCCTACATCGAACCATACCAGGGTGCAGCGACAGGCGTGGGCGGCATCCTGCGTGACGTCTTCACCATGGGTGCGCGGCCGATCGCAGCGATGAATGCGCTACGCTTTGGAGCGCCCGACCACCCCAAGACCAAGCATCTCGTGGCCGGCGTGGTTTCAGGCGTTGGCGGCTACGGCAATTCATTCGGCGTGCCGACAGTCGGCGGAGAGGTCAATTTCGACGCCCGCTACAATGGCAACATTCTGGTCAATGCCTTTGCAGCAGGCATTGCCAAGACCGATGCGATCTTTCTGTCCGAAGCAAAGGGCGTCGGTCTGCCGGTCGTCTATCTAGGCGCCAAGACCGGTCGCGACGGTGTTGGCGGCGCGACGATGGCGTCGGCTGAATTCGATGACAAGATCGACGAAAAGCGGCCGACGGTTCAGGTCGGCGACCCTTTCACCGAAAAATGCCTGCTTGAGGCCTGCCTCGAACTGATGGCCTCGGGAGCGGTCATCGCAATCCAGGATATGGGCGCCGCAGGCCTCACCTGTTCGGCGGTTGAAATGGGGGCCAAGGGCGATCTCGGCATCCTGCTCGACCTCGACAAGGTGCCGGTGCGCGAGGAGCGCATGTCGGCCTATGAAATGATGCTGTCGGAAAGCCAGGAGCGCATGCTGATGGTGCTTCGACCGGAGAAGGAAGCCGAAGCCGAGGCGATCTTCACCAAATGGGGGCTCGATTTCGCGATAGTCGGCGAGACGACCGACGATCTGCGCTTCCGAGTCATGCACCGCGGCGAGGAAGTTGCCAATCTGCCGATCAAGGATCTGGGCGACAAGGCGCCGGAGTATGACCGGCCATGGATCGAGCCTGCCAGGCAGCCAGCGCTGGCAGAAACTGACGTGCCCCAGGCAGACGTCGCAAATGCCCTGCTCAGGATGTTGGGCGGACCTGATCTCTCCAGCCGGCGCTGGGTCTGGGAACAATACGACGCGCTGATCCAGGGCAATTCGCTGCAACTGCCGGGCGGCGATGCGGGGGTGGTTCGCGTCGAGAACCACCCGACCAAGGCGCTGGCCTTTTCATCCGACGTGACTCCACGCTATTGCGAGGCCGATCCCTACGAGGGAGGCAAGCAGGCGGTGGCCGAATGCTGGCGTAACCTAACGGCAACGGGAGCCGAACCGCTCGCTGCAACCGACAATCTCAATTTCGGCAATCCGGAGCGGCCCGAGATCATGGGTCAGCTCGTTGCCGCCATCAAGGGCATCGGCGAGGCCTGCAAGATCCTGGAGTTCCCGATCGTCTCGGGCAATGTTTCGCTTTACAACGAAACCAACGGCGAAGGCATCCTCCCGACACCAACCATCGGCGGCGTCGGACTGCTTACCGACTGGTCGAACATGGCGCGAATTGGCTTTGCAGGTGAAGGTCAGTCGATCCTGCTGCTCGGCGCCCCCCCAGCCTGGGGTTCGCACCTGGCACAGTCGATCTACATGCGTGACATCCATGGCCGGACCGACGGGCCCCCGCCGCCGGTCGATTTGGACCATGAAAAACGCGTTGGCGACTATGTGCGGGGACTGATCCGCGATGGCGTCGCGACTGCCGTGCACGATGTTTCCGACGGCGGACTGGCTGTTGCGCTCGCCGAGATGGCCATGGCTTCAGGCATCGGCGCCGATGTCGGGTTGCCCTTCGCCACCGACCCTATTCCGGTCTGGTTCGGCGAGGATCAAGGCCGCTATCTGGTCACCGTCGACCTCGATGGGGAGAAACTGCGCATGCTGATGGACGAAGCCGCAGAAGCCGGTTTCGCCGCGCCGCGGATCGGACGCACCGGCGGCACCGAATTGAAACTCGACGGGGCGCGTGCCATATCAGTAGCCGAATTGAAAGCCGCACATGAAGGCTGGTTTCCGCGTTTCATGGACAATTGAGCGAGAGAAAAAGCATGGCTATGGACGCTCACGACATCGAGAAACTGATCAAGGACGGCATCCCGGATGCCAAAGTGACGATCCGCGATCTGGCTGGCGATGGTGACCACTACGCCGCCGAGGTCGTGTCGGAGAGCTTTCGCGGCAAGTCCCGCGTCCAGCAACATCAGATGGTCTACGAAGCCCTGAAGGGTAACATGGGCGGCGTGCTGCACGCACTTGCCCTGCAGACCAGCGCACCGGACTAAGACAGGTGTCGGTCCTTGACGACCTGATCTGCAGCGTTGTCGATAGTGCGCTTAGCGAGATACTCAAGAAGGTCAAAGGCCCCTCCAAACGACGTCGCCGACGCAAGCGCGTTGCGAGCAAATCTCCAGCAAGGCGGCGCAAGACGAAGAATGTGAAGACCCCAGCAAAGCGACAGACCAACCGCAAGGCAACAGTCCGAACGAGGTCCAAGACACGCCGCCAGGCCCAATGAAATCCGAGTTGCGTCTTGTTTCGGGCCGTCCACCGGTTTATTTAAGTGCAATGTTTCGAGCCTGACTCCCACAGGCATGAAAGGGCAGCACATGAGCGGAATCACCGAATACATCGACAATGAATTGAAGAGCAACGACGTAGTTGTCTTCATGAAGGGCACCCCCGGTTTCCCGCAATGCGGCTTCTCGGGCCAGGTCGTCCAGATCCTCGACTATGTCGGAATCGACTACAAGGGCGTCAATGTCCTGGACTCGAACGAACTGAGGCAGGGCATCAAGGAATACTCCAACTGGCCGACCATTCCCCAGCTCTACGTCAAGGGAGAGTTTGTCGGCGGCTGCGATATCATCCGTGAGATGTTCCAGGCTGGCGAGCTTCAGACCTATCTCGTCGAGAAGGGCGTGAGCGTCAAAGGCGCCGCCTGACACCGAAAAATCTCTGACACCCGAGCATCGGGCTGTCGTTTTGGATGCGCCGGCTTCCGGCGCATTCCTTTTTCATATCATCGATCGGGATGGAGAGATGGACCAGACGGCCTCCCCTGCAAGCCAAAAGAGCGGGCTGGCGATCCCCCGTTGGGAATTCATCGCACTTGCGGCAGCGCTGATGGCGCTTAATGCCCTGGCAATCGACATCATGCTCCCCGGCTTGCAGCAGATCGGAGCCAGCCTTGGTGTCGACAACGAAAACCACCGCCAGTACGTGATCACCGCTTATCTTGTCGGGTTCGGGCTGGCGCAGTTGTTCTTCGGCCCACTTTCCGACAGGTTCGGTCGGCGCGTTCCGCTGATTTGCGGGCTTGTTGTGTATGTAATGGCTGCATTTGCATCAGGGTTTGCCCCAACGTTCGAGACACTTCTCGCAATGCGATTTGTCCAGGGCCTAGGCGCGGCCGCCACCCGCGTTATCACCATATCGATCGTCCGCGACGTATTCGGCGGCAGGGCAATGGCGGAAGTGATGTCGCTGGTATTCATGGTCTTCATGGTCATCCCGGTGGTAGCGCCAAGCCTCGGCCAACTGGTCATGTTGTTTTCCGAGTGGCACATGATCTTTATCCTGATGGCATCGATCGCGTTGTGCATTGCTACCTGGGCGACTGTTCGACTCCCCGAGACGTTGCATCCGGAATATCGGCGGGACTTTACCGCGCGTGTGATTGCCGATGGATTCCGGATCGTCCTGACCAACCGTGTCGCCCTGCTCTACATGCTGGCAACCACCGCGGTGTTCGGCGCCCTCTTCGGCTTCATCAATTCCGCCCAGCAGGTCTATGTCGGAATATACGGTCTCGGGGTCTGGTTCCCGGTGCTGTTTGCAGTCATCGCCGGCATGATGGCGGTATCGTCATTCGTTAATTCGCGGCTGGTGGGCCGTTTCGGCATGCGCCGGCTGTCGCACGGAGCGCTGCTAGGTTTCTTCGCCGTCACCTCGATCTGGTTCATCGCTTCGCTTTTCGGCCAGTTGCCTCTCTATGTATTCGTGCCCCTGTTTGGCATGGCAATGCTGCAATTTGGCTGGATAGGATCGAACTTCAACGCCATTGCCATGGAGCCGCTAGGTCATCTCGCCGGAACCGCATCATCGGTGCAAGGATTTACCCAGACCTTTGGTGGTGCGATAATTGGCGCCGCTATCGGACAATCCTTCGACGGGACGACGACACCGTTGGCCGCGGGTTTCTGCGGCGTTTCGATCCTGGCATTGATCTTCGTGCTGATGGCCGAAAAGGGGAAGCTGTTTCGGGCTCACAATGTCCCGGTGCAGCAAACCTAGCGCGGTCCTTCTGGCGCGCCTTGGTCAAATGGCCAGTCGCCCGCGGCAAATGGCGTCCCTGTCGCGGGCCCAAGTGCGGCAAAATCGAAGAGACTGCTATCCAGAAGATGCGACGGCCGTATATTGGCGAGCGCGCGGATCATCGTCTCCTTGCGCCCGGGCATGCGCATTTCGATATCGGCCAGCATCGCCTTCATCGCATTGCGCTGGAGCCCGTCCTGGCTGCCGCAGAGATCGCACGGAATGATCGGAAAGCGCATTCCTTCGGCGAACTTTTCCAGATCGCTTTCCGCACAAAGGCTCAGCGGGCGCAACACCAGCACATCCCCTTCGTCGTTCAACAGCTTCGGCGGCATCGCCGCCAGCCGGCCGCCGTGAAACAGGTTCATGAAAAACGTCTCAAGTATGTCTTCCCGATGGTGCCCAAGCACCAGTGACGAGCAGCCCTCTTCCCGGGCAATCCGGTACAGATGCCCTCGCCTCAGCCTCGAGCAGAGCGAGCAATAGGTCTTGCCTTCGGCAATCTTGTCGATGACCACGGAATAGGTGTCGCGGTATTCGATGCGATGGTCGACGCCGTGGCTCTCCAGATATTGCGGCAATAGGTGCTTCGGGAAGTGGGGTTGCCCCTGGTCGAGATTACAGGCCAGCAGGTCCACCGGAAGCAATCCACGCCATTTCAGGTCGAGTAGAATGGCCAAAAGGCCATAAGAATCCTTGCCCCCCGACAGGGCAACCAGCCAGCGGTCTCCGGATTTCGCCATGCCAAACTGCTGGATCGCGTCGCGAACCTGACGCACCAACCGCTTGCGCAGCTTGTTGAACGCAACCGACGACGGCGTATCGCGAAACATCGCGTGGCCGGCTTCGTTGAATGCATCGCTGATCGGCTCTGGCATCACATTCATGGCATGGGTTCCTGCGTCATCCGCACCGGATTAGCGGACCGGAACGCCAAAGAAAAGGCCGCCCAGAGGGCGGCCTCGATTGGTTGGAAGGCAGACGCCGATCAGCGCGAGTAGAACTCGACGACCAGGTTCGGTTCCATCTGAACGGCGTAGGGCACGTCGGCCAGCGCAGGTATACGGGCAAAGGTTGCGACCATCTTGTTGTGATCGGCCTCGATGTAGTCGGGCACATCACGCTCTGCCAACTGAACGGCTTCGAGCACCACAACCAGCTGCTTCGACTTCTCGCGCACCTCGATCACGTCGCCTGCCTTGCAGCGATAGGAACCGATATTGGTGCGGCGGCCGTTAACGTTGACATGGCCGTGATTGACGAACTGGCGCGCCGCAAAAATGGTCGGCACGAATTTCGCACGATAGACGACAGCGTCGAGACGCGACTCCAGCAGGCCGATCAGGTTCTCCGACGTATCGCCCTTGCGGCGGTCGGCTTCCTCGTAGGTCTTGCGGAACTGCTTTTCCGAAACATCCCCATAATGGCCCTTGAGCTTCTGCTTGGCGCGAAGCTGAAGACCGAAGTCGGACAGCTTGCCCTTGCGGCGCTGGCCATGCTGGCCCGGGCCGTATTCGCGCTTGTTAACCGGGGATTTCGGACGGCCCCAGATGTTTTCGCCCAGACGTCGGTCGATTTTATACTTTGAAGATTCGCGCTTGCTCATCGCATTCCCTTTTCAAAAAGATACACCCGAAACCTGATGTTCCGCGTGAAGGAAACGCGCCCTCCTCTGGCCTCCGTTTTCGAAGCCTGACAGGGCTTTCCACGCACGCATTGCGGAAAAGCCCACGGGACACGTCAAATGAAACACCGGGCATTGCTGCCCCGCGTTGGCGGGTGGATAGGCGACCCTGGTCCAAAAGTCAACGCATCACTGCAAGTCGCAAACCATTCCAAACTGTTTCACGCGCCTCAGTCCTTGGCCCTCTTTTCGGGAAGGCCGGTTCTCTTCGTCTCGGCAAGTTCCTCGAGCTGGTCCTCATTCATCGATTCGTACATTTCCTTGGAAGCGCCTTTGAGCTCCGACTTGTTGGTTTCACCGCGCTTTGCGGATAAGGCAGCGCCGGCTGCTTTCTGTTGCGCCTTTGATTTTGCGGGCATGGTGACTTCTCCCGTCGCATGGTTCGGGAAAAACGCCGCATCGGGAACGATGTTCCGGGTTTCAGGAAACCATGAGGCCAAAACCCTGCATCAGGCGCCGCGTCGCTACATCCGGAGCGCCCGACGTAAAAAAAACGCGATCGGGCGCTTGCGTGATTACTGTCCCCTGGGAGACGGTGAGAAGAGATAGAGCGCGCCTTGCGATGGCTTCAGCCGGGTCAAGCCAGTCTACCGGCCAAGGCGCGGTCTTGCGCATCCGGTTGACGAGGAATGGA
>JBKJRE010000369.1:0-4710 GCA_046594775.1 Rhizobiaceae bacterium
CTTTCCCAGCATTCCATCTTCTTGAAGTAGGGGAGTGCCTTGTCGTAGGACCAATCGTTTAGCCCGGTTGCTGCCCAGCGGTCGTAGTCGCCACGGTTGCCACGCACGTAGGCCATGGCATTGGTGGACGAACAGCCACCGATGACCTTGCCGCGCGCGCATTCCACCTTGCGCCCGCCGACGTTAGCTTCGGGTTCGCAAAAATACATCCAGTCGTGCCGGCGCTCGATGAGAATTTTGCCCCAGCCGAGCGGGATGTGTATCATCGGGTCGCGATCCCATGCACCTGCCTCGAGGACAAGCACGCGCACCTTGGGATCCTCGCCGAGACGGTTGGCGACGACGCATCCTGCGGACCCCGCACCGACGATTACGTAGTCAAAGGTTTCGCCATTTGGCATCTCGTATCCTCGGATGGCTGTGGCCGCGCCGGATAGCCGACGAAACAGCTGGTAGAGCACTCAACCACCGCTCAACTGATATTGTCAACCAAGTCGCAAATATGTACAGATGGTTGGATTGGTTGCGTGAGTTTCAGCGGCGTAGGCGCCGCTTGGCTGTCGGCCACCACATGGGCGGGAGACTGGGCATTGTCTGCATTCGAACCGAAACTGGTGTTGACCGATGTCGACGACATCATCATCGCGATCGGCCAGATTCAGAAGGTCGGCGGTTTGCTGCCGTCCGAGAGGGACCTTGCCGAGCGGCTGGGCGTGAAGCGTCATCAGTTGCGCAAGGCGCTTGAAGCAATGCGTCGGGCGGGTGACTTGAAGCCAGCGCGCACACGCAAGGCGCCCACCGCATGGCCACGTTATGGCGAAGAACTGGTGCGCGTCACAAATCCCATAGAAGTATTGGAGCTGAGGCTGCTGATGGAGCCTGGCCTTGCCCGACTGGCCTCGTTGCGTGCCTCGTCTTTCGAGACGGCGCGAATTCTCGATGCGGCGACCACGCCCGAAGCCGCACAGTCTGGCGAAGCGGATTTTGCGTTTCATCTGGCGATTGCCGCAGCCGCCCGCAATCATCTGGCCGCTGAGATCTACCGCATTTTGCGTCAGGTCGGTGTCGATGCGCGTGTAAAGGTGGCGCGCACGGCATCGCCCACCTGTCCGAAGCGTATTGCCCAACGCGATGGCGAGCATAGGCTCATCGCCGAGGCGATTTCGCAGCGCGATCCAGAGGCTGCAGAGGCAGCCATGCGCGCGCATCTCCTGTCGGTGCAGAAGCAGATCATCGAAAGGTCCAACGCCGGCGCCTTCGCCGCATGATTGCCGGCGCTTTCGCTAGGACAGCACCAGTCTCGGGCACGGCCGGCGCGTGACCCAGCATTTCGACGTGCTGATCGTCGGAGCCGGCTCGGCCGGCAGCGTGCTGGCCAACCGTCTGAGCGAGGATGCCGCCTGTCGCGTCGGGGTCGTCGAGGCGGGCGGCATGCCTGCTGATCCGGATATCGGCGATCCGCTGAAATGGACGGCGCTGCAGGGCCGCGATTTCGACTGGGCGTATCGCACTGTGCCCCAGCCGTTTACTGCCGGGCGGGTCCATGAATGGCCACGGGGGCGTATCGTCGGCGGGTCAAGCTGCCTACATGCCATGGCTCATGTTCGAGGCCACCCCCGAGATTTCGATTCTTGGCAAGAGGCGGGCGGTGAGCGTTGGTCTTATGATGGGATGCTTGCCGGGTTCGAGCGCAGCGAGCGTCGAACCGGCAACGGCGAAGGGCGGCGCGGCGGCCAAGGGCCGCGCGGCGGCCAAGGGCCGCTCGACATCTATCTGCCCGACGAGGAAGTCAGCCCCGTCGTTCGCGCTTATATCGACGCCGGCAATGCGCTTGGCGTTCCCGCGCTGCCCGATCACAATTCGGGCGAGCTGATCGGCACGTCGCCGAATTCGCTCACCATCAGGAACGGCCGGCGCCTCAGCGTCGCCGATGCCTATCTGACGCGCGACGTGCTGGCGCGGCGGAACCTGACCCTGCTGACCGGCCAGGAAATCGAGACCCTTGAGCTCGACGGCCAGCGCGCCGTCGCCGCCCTCTGCGCTGCCGCCGGCACAATAGAGCGGATTTCGGCCGACCGGATCGTGCTCTGCGCGGGGGCCGTGTCGTCGCCGCTGATCCTGATGCGCTCGGGCATCGGCGACCCGGAGATTTTGCGCGACACCGACATTGCCTGCGTCAGCGAGCGGCGCGAGGTTGGCAAGAACCTGCAGGATCACCTTCTGGCGCTCGGCAATGTCTACCGGTCCAACAGGCCGGTGCCGCCGTCGCGGCTGCAGCACTCGGAATCGCTGATGTATCTGAATAGCAGGGATTTCACCTCAGCCACGGGCCAACCCAACATCGTGCTGGCCTGCGTGGTCGCGCCGTCGGCCGCAGCGGGACTGGAGGCGCCGCCCTACGGGCAGGCCTTCACCATCCTTTGCGGCGTCACTCATCCGACCAGCCGGGGCAGCATCCGGCCAAGCGGGCCGGGCAGGAGTGACCAGCCGATCATCGATCCGCGTTACCTCGAAACCGAACATGACCGCTTGCTATTCCGAACGGCGCTGCGGGCGGCGCGGAGCGTGGGGCATCACAGGGCGCTCGACGACTGGCGCGACGAAGAGGTGCTGCCGGGGTCGGCGGCGCAGTCCGACGCCGAACTGGACGCCTTTATCGCGCGCGCTGCATCGACCCATCACCATCCTGCAGGCACCTGCCGCATGGGCCGGGACGGGAACGCCGTCGTCGACCCGGATCTCCGGCTTAACGGCTTCGACAATATTTTCGTGGTTGACGCGTCCGTTTTCCCTAAATTGCCGAGCGGTCCAATTAACGCCGCAGTGGTTGCTGTCGCAGAGAACTGGGCCGCTCGGGCGTTCTGACTTTTCAAAAAGACGTTCCAGGGTCGAACGCGTAATCCAACAGGCCACCCGGTGCGACCTAGGCCGTGAAATTCTCGACCTCGACAAAGTCCTTTACGTCGCGGGCGATCGCGATCGGGCTTGTGACGTAGTGCAAGAGAAGCTCGCAGATGGAACGCAGCGCGTCGAGATGGATGCGTTCATAGCCATGCGAGGCATCAACACCAAATGTTACAAGTGCCGTGCGGATATCGTGCCCGGCTTCGAGTGCGGATGCGGAATCGCTGCGGTAGTAGCGAAAAATGTCCTTCTGAAAAATGATATCATTCTTCCGGCAGAGATTTTCCAGTTGCTTGGTCAGGTGGTAGTCGAATGGTCCGGATTGATCCGCCATCGCCAGGGTTACACCAAATTCGGCAGAGTTCTGTCCTGGCGCGGACGTTCCGTTGTCGATTGCCACAAGAGACGCGATCTCGGGTGCAATGACCGAAGAGGCGCCGACCCCCACCTCTTCCGCGATGGTGAAGAGCCAGTGGATATCGACTGGCGCTAGGGCTTCGGTTTGCTCGAACGCCTGAATGGTCGCCAGCATGATTGCCACGCCAGCCTTGTTATCGAGATGGCGGGAATTGATGAAACCATTCTCAAGAAATTCCGGCCGGGGGTCGATGGCCACGACGTCGCCAATGTCGATACCGTGGGCACGCGTTTGGCCGTCGCTTGTCGTGACAAGGTCAAGCCGGAGTTCCACGAAAGCCCATCCAGTCGGCTGGGTATCGACTTCGTCGTTGAACGTGTGCCCGGAAGCCTTCAGCGGGAGAATTGTACCGCGGAATGTCATCTCATGAGAATGAACATTGACTCTTGCGCCTTCGGCAAAGCGCGCCGACCAGTTCCCGATTGGAACGAGCTCAAGCCGCCCGTTGGGCTTGATATACTTTACCTGTGCTCCGAGCGTATCGAGATGCGAAACAATGGCGCGAGCGCCATGCCTCTTCCCGCCCTGGCTCACCGCACGTATGGCGCCTCGGCGGGTGAGTTCTGGTTTCAGGCCAAGCGATTCGAGTTCGCTGCTGCAATAGCGGGCGACATCGTCCGTCAGGCCCGTCGGGCTGTCGATAGCTAGGAGGTGCCGAAGTTTCTCGATCAAATATTCGGTGTCAATTTCAATGTCGGTCATGATGTGCCTCCGGAGACCGGCTTGGCCTGGCGTATCCGCGATTGGGGGAACAACAGGTCGAGGAAGCGCTCGGCTGTTGGCTGTGGTTCGTGGTTTGCCAAGCCTGGGCGTTCGTTGGCTTCGATAAATACATAATCCGGCTGGGTCGGCGACTTCACCATGAAATCTATGCCGACTACGGGAATATCTATCGCGCGGGCGGCTGTTTTTGCAGCTTCAACGAGCTTGGGGTGGACTATTCCGGTGACGTCATGGATCGACCCGCCGGTGTGCAGGTTGGCTGTCTTGCGCACCACCACTTCCTCGCCATCTGCAAGCACAGTGTCCAGCGAGCGTCCTCCCGAGGCGAGACAACGCAATGTTTCCTCATCAACCGGAATTTTGCTTTCGCCATCGGTAGCTGACGCGCGGCGGCGTGACTGACGTTCGATCAGCGTTGCAAGAGACTTTTGGCCATCTCCGATCACCGAGGGCGGTCGTCGGATCGCTGCGGCCACAAGCTTGTGGTCAATCACCACCAATCGCAGATCTTGCCCTTCGAAACAGCTTTCGACCAGCACGCGGTCACACAGTTCGCCCGCTTCGGCAATTGCCCTGTCGATGTCGTTGCTGTCGGTCAATCCCACCGAAACGCCGCGTCCCTGCTCGCCCCGGGCCGGCTTGATGACGACGCTACCATGGTCTGC
>JBKJRE010000490.1:0-3161 GCA_046594775.1 Rhizobiaceae bacterium
ATCTCTTGAATCGCCGCCCGTCGGAGCTTTCGGGCGGCCAGAAGCAGCGCGTGGCGATCGGCCGGGCCATCGTGCGCGAACCCAAGCTGTTCCTCTTCGACGAACCCATCGCCCACCTCGACGCCAAGCTGCGCGCCCATATGCGGGGCGAGATCAAGCATCTGCAACGCACGCTTGGCACCACGATGATCTATGTCACGCACGACCAGCTTGAAGCCTTGTCGATGGCCGACATGATCGCCGTGATGCATGACGGCGAGTTGCAGCAATGGGGCACGCCGAGCGAGATCTACAACCGCCCCGTCAACGCTTGGGTCGCGGGCTTCGTGGGCGAACCGGCGATGAACTTCCTGTCGTCGGAACTGCGCAGCGAGGGCGAAGAGGTAGTTTTGGCCCACGCGAATTTCACCATTCCCCTGCTGCCTCATCAGGTGGAACTGGTCAGCGGATCGTCCACGCGCAAGGTTCGGATGGGCGTGCGCCCCGACGCGCTGACAATTTCCACGACAAAGCCCGCGGCACCGGGGATCGAAGGCAAGATTTATGTGACCGAACTGCTCGGCGGCGACATGCTGGTCGATGTGCAACTGGCTGATGCGCGCATCCGAGTGGAAACCGGCACCGACTTTGCCGGTCAGGCCGGTCAGCCCTGCTTCATGTCGGTCAACCGCGACAAATGGCATCTGTTCGACATGGAAGACGGGCATGCCTATTTCTGAGGCAATCACGGAGTATCATCTTGCGCTGGACGCCTTCGCCGCCAGCAGTGGCGCGCGGGATGTGCCGGGGCTTTTTCATGCCGTGCGAAACCTTGCCTATTTTTCCGACGGCGCGCGGTCGGCCCTGGCAGTGATGCAGACCCGGCGCGGAGCCTGCACGGCCAAGCACATCCTGCTTCGCGATCTGCTGCGCAGGCAGGGTACGCGGGCCGAGGTGGAACTGGTGGCGGGCGATTTTGCCGCCGCCGTGCCGCAGGCGCCGTCGATGCCTGCGCCGTTGCGCACCATGATCCAGGTAGCCGGAGTCCGGGATTTTCATTGTTTTGTCGTCTGGCACAGGGACGGCCACGAAACCCGTTTGGACGCCACCTGGCCCGACGCGCTTGCGGCCCACGGTTTTGCCGTGAATGCCAGATGGGCGGGCCGGGGGGACACCACGCTTGCCACCACTCCCGACGGGATCACCCGCCGGGCCGAGGATGTGATCGCCGCCAAGGAGGAGCTCCTTGCGAGTTTGAGCGACGCCGAGGCAGACAAACGACGCCGGTTCCTGACGCTTCTGTCAGACTGGATCGCGACACGACCCTAGGGAGGATCAACCGAAGATGCCCAAGACACGCGCCTTTGTCGGAATCGACGCCGGAACCACGGGCTGTGCCGTGATGATCTTCAACGAAAAGGGCGTGGCCCTGGGGAAAGGCTATCACGAATATCCCTGCACCGCGCCGCATCCGGGCTGGAACGAACAGGATCTGGAGGATGTCTGGGCGGGCATCTGCGCCGCCTCCAAGCAAGCGGTCAAGGAGGCGGCCCTGCCCGCCGATGCCTATGCCTCCATTGGGTTCTCCAGCCAGCGCGGCACCTTCGCCATGCTGGACGACGACAAGAAACCGCTGGCCAAGTCGATCGTCTGGAACTGCGGGCGGGCGGTCGCCTATCAGGCCATCATCGCCGAAAAGATCTCTGCCGAAGACTACCAGACCCACACCGGCATGCAGCTGAGCCCGCTTTGGACCGCCGCCAAGATCGCCTGGCTGCGCGACCACGAGCCGGAGCTGTTCGGCAAGACGCGCTGGTTTGCCAACGGTCAGGAATATTTCCTGCACCGGCTGGGGGCCGAGGAGTGGGTCACCGACCCTGCCTCGCTGACGTTGAACGGCATGATGGATATTGCCAAGCTGGACTGGAGCGACCGGATCCTGGAGTTCATCGGCATCGGGCGCGACAGGCTGCCGCCGGTGGGCATCCCCTCGGGCGTGGCCGGCCGGCTGTCGGTGCAGGCAGCGATGGATACCGGCCTGCCCGCAGGCACCATTCTGTGCCGGGGTGCGGGCGATCAGCAATGCGCGGCCATCGGCGCGGGTGTCACCAAGCAGGGAATGGCGGAATTCACAGTCGGTACCTCGGGCGTGATGGTGGCGCATCTGGACAGCGTGAACCGCATCAAGGGCCGCAACCTGTGGTGGGGCGGCCATGCGGTGCCCGGCGCCTGGGATATAGAAGGCGGCGCGTTCAGCCTTGGCGCCTGCCTGAAATGGTGGCGCAATCATCTGGGGCGAAACGAGACCGACGAAAGCCTGCGGCGTAATTGCAGCCCCTATACTGTGATGGTGGAAGCTGCCGCGACCTCGAAACCGGGGGCCAACGGGGTGCTCTTTCATTCGTTCATGGCAAGTCAGGTGACGCCGTACTATGACGCGGCTTCGCGCGGCGGATTTCTGGGGCTTGGGCTTTATCACGACCGCTCCGACCTGATCCGCGCGTTGCTGGAAGGCTGCGCGCAGGAAATGCGGATGGTGGTGGACGCCTTCGACAGCGACATCGATGGCGGCATCACCGATTTCCGGCTGACCGGCGGCGGCACAAAATCGGACGGTTTCGTGCAGATCATGACCGACATCATCGGCAAACCCGTTCGGGTGACGCGCGAACGCGAATGTACCGTGCTGGGGGCGGCCATTTTGGGTGCATTCGGCTCCGGCGCCTTCGACAGCATCGACGAAGCGGTCGAGGCGATGGTCGAGGTCGAAGGCGAGTTCGAACCCAACCCCGCTCTTGCCGGACTTTACGGCGAACAACACCAGATCTACCGCGATTTCTACGAATCGATGGCGAATGCCGGCGCCTACAAGAACCTCGCCGCCTTTGCGGCCAAACATTTTTGACCAACACTGAAAGGGAGGACGACAATGCCGATACCCGGTATCCGAGGAATGGAACATGTGGGCATCACGGTGCCCGACATAAATCAGGCCTGCGATTTCTTTACCAGGATCCTGGGCGCGGAAGTGCTGTTCACCGCCGCCACCGATTTCAAGGGCGAGGGCGACTGGATGGCCGAACACCTCAACGTGCATCCGCGCGCTGAGATCAAGGAGTTCCGCTATGTCCGTCTGGGCAATGGCACCAACCTGGAGGTGTTCCAGTTCACCGCCCCCGACC